>JBGSRM010000300.1:0-5904 GCA_041737575.1 Akkermansiaceae bacterium | reverse complement strand
ATCGAAAAACTGACATCATACGCCGCACAAATATCACAAATCTCATCCCAATGCGTGTAGAGAAAATTCTCCTTGTGATGGGATAAACACCACTTCGCCATGATCGAACCACCTCGCGAAACAATTCCCGTCATCCGGCTCGCCGTCATCGGCACAAAGCGCAACAACACGCCCGCATGAATCGTGAAATAATCCACGCCCTGCTCCGCCTGCTCAATCAAAGTATCCCGATACAACTCCCACGTCAGATCCTCCGCCTTCCCATTCACCTTTTCCAATGCCTGATAAATCGGAACAGTCCCGATCGGCACCGGCGAATTCCTCAAAATCCACTCACGCGTCGCATGAATATTCTTCCCTGTCGATAAATCCATCACCGTATCCGCTCCCCACTTTGTCGCCCACCTCATCTTCTCAACCTCCTCCTCAATCGACGAAGCCACCGCTGAATTCCCAATGTTCGCATTGATCTTAACCAGAAAATTCCTGCCAATAATCATCGGTTCACACTCGGGATGATTGATATTCAGCGGAATGATCGCCCGACCCGCCGCAACCTCGCTCCGGACAAATTCCGCGGTAATCTGCTCCGGTATACGCTGTGGGAAACGCTTGAAAATATTCGGCGTATAAGGACTGTCCGGTGATTGATGCGAACCGCTATGCTGCTTGTTAAGATCGTTGCGAACGATGTCGCTTTTCATGTCCGAAATCTTCGCACGACGCATGTTTTCCCGAATCGCGATGAATTCCATTTCCGGCGTGATGATGCCGTTATCCGCATACCATTTCTGCGTCACGGGCTTGCCTGTCGCACGCAACGGCTTGCGACGCTCTGCGGTCAGGCCGGGAAATTCGACGAAACGATTCGCCCGCTCCGACTTCGACGCGAACTCCGCATGCTTTTCTGTGAGGTAACCGTTGTCCTGCGGCTGCACCTCACGGCCTTCGTAAGCCTCCACATCCCCACGCTTCAAAATCCACTCCCGGCGCAACACTGGCAAACCTTCCTCCGATGTCCCTTTGAAATCCGGATCACCCCATGGCCCCGAGCAGTCATACACACGCACCGCCTCGTTTTTCTCGATCCGACCGTTGAACGCCTTGGTATCACTCAAAGTGATCTCTCTCATCGGCACCTTCACCTCCGGATGAATCTCACCTTGAACGTAAATCCGGTTCGATGCCGGCAACGGTGCACGGGATTCGTCATGTGTGGATTCCTTACCGGCGGTTTCTTCTGGGCTGATCATGGTCGTTTCTGAGTTCGTGGTTAAAAATCGCGAATCACAAAACCATCGGAAAACAAGAACACCGAACAGCGTTCCCGACTCCCTCCGGCGGCATGACCCGCTTCAGGTTCGAAGGGTTTTTTCCGCGCGCCGAAAAATCTCAGCCCCCCGTTCGGAAAGCCCCCCTGTCGTTCTCATAGACTCAGCCAATCATCCCCACCTGTCAAGCCACCTGCGCCTTCTTCGCGGACATCTTCTTGAACAGGAAATACAGCCCCACACCCACCAACACCAACAACGAAACCCCGATCAAAGGACGATAGAAAATCCACGCCACCGCAATCACCGTAATCGAAATCACAAAACTCAGCAGGAAAGCAATAATCCCGGTCCCCGCACCCACGATCGATCCAATAAACGGAACCACATCCGCCAAAACCGATAGCGGTCTAAACAACAGATTAAACCCAATCATCATCAAGACGAATCCCAAAACCCTCAAAATCCACGTCATCATCTTATTACCCTGATGCGCCGTCTCGAACATCTGCGCCGCAGTCTGACTACCCGTCGCCAACATCTCTATCGTCCCGCCTGCATCCGCTTTGAATGCCGTTAATCCATTTCCAGACTGCGCCGCCACCACACTCACCACACCCGGCAACGCCACCTTGTAGCTCACACGCGCATCCCCAACCTCCGGCGAAGTCGGCAGTTTGCCCACATAAAATCCTCCTGCCTCACGATGCACCTTGCGACCAGCTATCTCCTCTGGAAAAACCACTTCTCCCTCCAGTCGATGCTCTGTAAAATTATCAATCTGCCCCACTAGCCCATCCGATAACGTAAATCCTCCCACCGTGATCGGCTTCGCACGCAACTCCGCCTTTTCAACAACCACCGGCGGATTCGTATGCGGCGGACTATCATGAAATCGCGAAGAATCCACGGCACGATCCACCCACTTCTTATCATAACTATACGTCTTCACCTGCTCCTCACCTCCACCCAGTTTCTTCTTCGTCTCCGTCTTACTATCTTCCACCCACTGATAATACTGCACTTCCCTCTTCAAAATCAAAGCCTTCGCCTTTACCCCAAAATCCACATCTAACAACTCACCCTCCGCCACCGCATCCCCTTTGAAATAAATCAGCCTCCCCTCGTTCGCAGCATCCGGCGCTTCCACGGATACCTCTCTCACCTCCTTCGCCCCCTGATCCAAACTCTTCTTGGTCTTCACCGCCCTCCCCTCATTCAAAAACAAAACCGGCAACGAAACCACAATCAAAACCAACCCAATCAACACCCCCTTGATCGCCCCACCTATCCGGCTAAACCAACCCGTCTGCGTCCGAACAGTATGTGAATCTGACATATCACATCTCTAACAACACCCTCCCTCCCCACACAATCAAAAAATCACCCATATAAACTCACATAATCGCCAAAATCACCTATTTATCAGTCTCTACTTTTGCGATCTGTGCGTTCTTTTGCGACTATCCCCTTCGTGTATTTCGTGCCTTTCGTGGTTACGAATCCGGCTCCAAAAAGCATCCTGCTCACATCACAATCCCCCGCTCTACCAAATGTTTCAACCACCCGGCCATATCCAACTTAGGTGCAACTTTCTTCGCATAGTCCAACAACTCACCCAACGATCGTTTACCATTCATCTCTACCAAAACCTTATACTGCGGAAAAGTGAACACACATGACCTCAGTTTCTCATCGGGCACCGCCAAACCCTCCCTCGCACAAACCATCCGCCACGCATCCAACTTCGGAAACATCGGCACCTCCACCTCTCCCTTCACCAGCTCCTCTTCAACCACACCCTCCCCCAACACCGCATCCGCCCGGCAAAACAACTCCGTCCGAAACGTCCGCCTCATCCTCTCATCTTCCTCATCAGTCCCCTTTTTCCCCACTATCGAATTCCCCAACCATCGCAAACCACTAGCCCCCGCCAGTTTTAAAAACGCCCCCAACGACCACGCATCCATCACCGGCGCGAAATCATCAAACGCCAGCACCTCCGCTCCCTTCGCCAGCATATCATCCACGATACCCATCTCCGCACCCTCCGCCACCAACATCATCACCTGCAACGCCTTCATCTCATCCGCATTTCCCGCCGCCTGAATCGCCCGCACCTTCTCCACCACCGCCATTCTTTCCTTCCACCCCGCCGCCACATTGAAACTCACCACCGCAATCCCATTCGCAGACAACCTCTTCCCGATAAAATCCATCAAACCCAACTTCACCTCATCATCCACCCACGAAAAAACACCATGCGCCACAATCACATCAAACTCCCCCTCCGGCTCAAAATCCGAAATCGAACACTCACACAACCTCACATTCCCCAACCCAGCCATCCTCGCCAGATTCCTCCCTCTCCCCACCAACTTCGCCGATACATCCACCCCCACACACTCCGCCCCCGGCCATCGGTTCGCCAAAGACAAAATATGATGCCCGCTCCCACATCCAATATCTAACAATCGCCCCTTGCTCACATCCCCAACACACAACCCCGCCCCCCGCGCCACCCTCGCACAAACCGCCGGATCCGCCGTCGGATGACTCATCGCAGGATACGCCTCCGCCATGTATATGTCTCGGAAAGTTCTCATGAATACTCTTCCTCAATCATACCTATGCCACTTGCGGTTGTTGAGCCATTTCGATATACAACAAACGTCATCAACAAGCTTCTCGGTTAGCAAGAACAACCTTGGAAGCCAGATGCAGCGCATCGCCATAACCCATGGATACCTGAAGCGGCCCATTGATGCATACCGGCTTGCCAACCGTATCAAAGGCAACCGCCAAAGGTAAATATCCCGGCTTTAAAAAAGGATAACAGTCGGATCCCATCGCGTGCTCATAGGTTTTTTTGAACATTAAGAATCGACTCGCTGTGGCAAATTCGTCGCCCGGAGGAAAAATCACGATTGTCTTGGAATGATGCGATTTCTCAAAAATCCTCTCCAACTCCCATGCGACATTCGGTGTCAAACCCATCACAATCAAAATGACCTGCGACTTTCTAAGCATCTCCAATGCCGCATCTTGCCACTTATCATGGGTGAAATATGCTCTGGCGGCACCAAGTTGCGGCATCGCCTCATTGGGATCGCCAATCGCGATCACAGGCCCCCACTCCATTGCATGCCTGCAAAGGATTTCCTCAAAGGTCAGCTTGTTAGTGTTCTTCCCCTCAAATTCGATGGACTCCACAGCCAACCCGTCATCCTGAAAGGAACGAAGCAAAAGAATCGGAGCCCGCGAATCTATCTCCAGCAATTCCTCAAGAGATGGTGCCTCCAGGCGCTTAACCTCGTCAGTGAGCGCATCTAGCTTCTCACCCACGTGACGCTCATACCCAACTTTCACAGCGTGGAATATGAGACCGATCAGAGGTATTTTGGTCAGACCAACCACGATAAGATAACCGCTCATATACCAGAAATGCCCTGCAAAACTTCTGAATTTTGCCTGAGTTGTCCCTTTACGACGGATTTTCGTCTTTACCTCTCGGTTGTTCCACGTTTCGGGAATCTCAGGAAGTGCCTGATAACGGGCAGCCATCGTCGGATCGCCGAACTCGACTTTACGATAGCCTCTTGAAAGAACCATCCGTGTTTGTATCCACCATCCCCATAAAAACAGTGGCGCAACCAAAAGAGCCACTCCATACATGACCCAACGAGCCTCACCCGGAGGAAGAAAAAAGCTACTGACGAACGTGGGAATAATCGTGACCAAAAATACGGCCACTGGCACACTCACCAATAGGTTGAATACCGCCCGCAGCAAATGATTCATTGGCGCCACATGTGCCCTTTTGATTCTCCATCTGGCAATAAAAACACCTAAGGCAATCAATGTGACTGATATCCCGGCAAGTGGCCATATCGAGTCGTTCTGAGACGATGGATTTCCCAGAATTAGAAAACCCGCTGCTACGCCCAGGGCTATCAAAAAAAATCCCAGAATCTTCATGGAGTCGTTTAAAATCAACAACGTATGCTGACAAGGTTTTAATCGGCAAGTGTCTCTCGTAAATATCCACTTAGGGATTTTCTATTCTCTCTCCCCAATCCCAAGCAACTTGGCAACCACACAATCTTCAATCGACAATCAACAACCAACAATCGACAATTTTCCCATGCCAAACGTCCACGTTGCCCTCGGCGACCGCTCCTACCCCGTCCTCGTAGAAACAGGAACCCTTCCCCGCGTCTTCGACATCCTCTCCCGACACGAACTCTCCCACCACCGCATCGCCATCATCTCAGACACCAACGTCGCCTCCCACCACGCCTCCACCCTCCTCTCATCCTTCCCGGAAAACCTCAAACCCACCCTCCATACCGTCCCCGCAGGCGAAGCATCGAAATCCCTCTCCCACACCGAAAACCTCTGCCGCGAAATGATCCGCGATGGCCACGACCGACGCTCCCTCATCATCGCACTCGGCGGCGGCGTCGTCGGAGACCTTGCCGGATTCGTCTCATCCATCTTCTACCGCGGCATCCCCTTCGTCCAAATCCCAACCACCATCGTCTCCCAGGTTGACTCTTCCGTCGGCGGAAAAACCGGCGTCAACACACCCGAAGGCAAAAACCTCCTCGGCGCCTTCCACCAACCAAAACTC
>JBGSRM010000258.1:0-3598 GCA_041737575.1 Akkermansiaceae bacterium | reverse complement strand
CTCCTTTCCGCATTTGCACTTCTTCTTATCCTGTTCATCCTCACCCCCGTGATCGCCGCCGCTTATCCACTCGCCCGCAAAATCCTTTTCTCCCTCGATGCCGAAACCGCACACCACACCAGCATGGTGGCCCTCCGCCTCGCGGAAAAATCCGGCCTGCTCGGCGCCTTTTCAGGAAAACTTCCCGACAGCCAACCCGTCAAACTCATGGGCCTCACCTTCCCCAACCGCCTCGGACTCGCCGCCGGTCTCGACAAGGAAGGCAACACCATCGACGCCCTTGGCCGCCTCGGTTTCGGCTTCATAGAAATCGGCACCATTACCCCTCGTCCACAGTCTGGAAATCCCAAGCCGCGCCTGTTCCGCCTCATTCCTCACGAAGCCATCATCAACCGCATGGGCTTCAACAACCCCGGCATCGATGTCGGGGTCGAAAACGTCCGCGCCCACAAATCCTTCACCGGCCCCATCGGTTTCAACATCGGGAAAAATAAAGACACACCCAACGAAAACGCTTCCGATGACTACCTCGCCTGCCTCGAAAAAGCCTACCCCGTCGCCGACTACATGGCCGTCAACCTCTCCTCCCCCAACACCCCCGGCCTGCGCGATCTCCAAGCAGCCGACTCCTCCGCACGCTTGTTAGATTTGCTCAAATCATCCCAACTAAAACTCACCGACCAACACGGCAAACACGTCCCCATCCTTTTCAAGGTCGCCCCCGATCTAACAGACGAACAAATCACCGACCTCGCCAAAGTCTTCCTCGACGGCGGCCTCGAAGGCCTCATCGCCACCAACACCACCCTCGACCGCGATGACGTAAAAAACCACCCCTTCGCCAACGAAGCCGGCGGCCTCTCCGGAAAACCCGTCTTCGAAAAATCCAACCACACCCTCGCCGCCTTCGCATCCGCCTTCGCAAAAAAAATTCCCATCATCGGCGTCGGCGGCATCTCCTCTAAAGCCGATGCCGAAGCCAAACTCAAAGCCGGTGCCGACCTCATCCAAATCTACACCTCCTTCATCTACCAGGGCCCCGCCCTCATCCGCGAAATCCTATCCTGAACTCGCTTCTTCACCATCCAATTTTCCCATGCGAGCCCTTCTCCAACGCGTTTCCTCCGCCAGCGTCAGCGTTGACGGCACTACCGTCTCTTCCATCCAACAAGGCTTGCTGATCCTGCTCGGTATCGAGGAAGCCGATGATGCCTCAGACATCGATTGGCTTTGTGGAAAAATCACCCGCCTGCGGATCTTCGAGGACGAGGAAGGCAAAATGAACCGCAGCATCCAGGACATCGGAGGCGAGGCCTTGGTTGTCAGCCAATTCACCCTCCACGCCTCGACCAAAAAAGGCAACCGCCCATCCTTCCTCAAATCCGCTCCGCCCGCGATTTCAGAACCTCTCTACAACACCTTTTGCAAAGCCCTCGAAACCGAACTCGGTAAAACCATCGGACGCGGAATCTTTGGCGCCGAAATGCAGGTTTCCCTAATCAACAACGGCCCCGTCACCATCTGGATCGATAGCCGAAACAAAGAATGATCGGACCGCGCGCCATGACCATGGCGGCTGTCACGCCCTGAATGAAGTTGTCATATCAGTGAGAATCGTAAATTCTCGCACGTCCTTATAAAACGATGCCCTCAACCGAAAGCTCCACCACCGACCGCGGCGATTCGCTGATCACACAGTTCAAATCCCTTTCCAAAATTTTCTGGTTGGCTGGATGGATAGAAATCATCGAGCGATTCTCTTACTTCGGTGCGCGTGTTGCTTTACCAGTCTTTATGGTTTCCGCAATCGGTAGCGGCGGGCCTGAACTCACACAAATTGAAAAAGGCCAAATCTTCGGCATCTGGGCAGTGGTGCAATCATTCGTGCCGATTCTATCCGGGGGATTTGCCGACCGCTACGGATACAAGATCAACATCGCCATTTCCACATTCCTCAAACTTCTCGGCTATCTCGTGATGGCGTTCTGTATCCCGATCACAGAGCAAATCGCAGGTATGTCCCTCGAATCCGCTCGAGCAAAAGGTGTTGACTGCATTTATGAAGTGCTATTCGCAGGATCGGTACTCGTGGCACTTGGAACGGCCATTTTCAAACCCGGCATTGGCGGCCTGATTTCCAGTCAACTCAATCCACGTAACTCAGCGCTCGGTTGGAGTGTGTTTTATCAATTGGTAAATGTCGGTGGATTTCTCGGACCACTGTGCGCCGGCATGCTGCGAGTGCTTGAATGGCATTATGTGTTCATGCTTTGCGGTGCTGCCATTTCCTTGAATTTCATTGTGCTGTTTTTCATACAAGAAACCGCACCCAAACAAACCGGTGAAAACAAACCCGGCCCGATCAAGATGTTTTACCAATCCATTTGCGGACTACTCGATCCGAAATTGTTTTTCTACACACTAAGTTTCGCCGGCTTCTGGCTGATGACTTTCCAGATTTTCGACATCTTGCCCAACTTCATTGATGATTGGATTGATTCCCGTGGCCTGGCGAACGCACTGAAATCAATCTTTGGAGCGAGTGTGCCGACCGTGGGTGATGGCAACCTGACCCAAGAATGGATCATTAACTTCAATGCCCTACTAATCAGCCTCGCGACCTTCATGATGGGTTATATGACGCGTCGCGTGAAACCACTGGTGACAATCATCATTGGTATTTTCCTGGCAATTTTCGCCACATACGGACTTGGAATGAGCATGAGTGGTTGGTGGATTCTTGGCTGCATTCTGTTGTTCTCTCTCGGTGAAATGATGTCGGGCCCTGCTAACTCGTATTTCATCATCAGTATCGCGCCGCCGGGCAAAAACGGTCTTTATATTGGATTTAGCGGATTCGCTGTCGGAATTGGATGGTCTGTTGGCTCGATCATCGCTTCGCGTCTCTATCAGAAAGGTGGCGATAAGGTTGTATTGGCAAAGCGTTACCTCACTGAAAAGCTAGGTGTCGATCCGACCACTGTTGATGCTTTGCCTAAAGAAAAAGTCATGCCGCTTCTTTCTGAAACGACAAATCTGGACTCCTATGGTGCCACCGAGCTGCTTTGGAATGCCTATCATCCCTACTCAATGTGGCTGATCTTTGCTTTGATTGGACTCGCCTCTCTAATTATTCTTTGCATCTACAATCGTGTCACTCAAGACGCTGCCAAAAATCCGGAACATCCATTCAATCGCAATGGCCATGCTTGGGTGCTATGCTTCCTGATTCCAATAGCCGTAACATTTACTGCCTGCACTGTGATGTTCTACTCTCTGGCATTGCTGCTGAACTCAATCTTCTTCATCTCCATGCTGATCATCGCGCTTTTACCAAAGCATCAACGCACGCTTGACCTAGGCGAAGCTAAGTAATCGGCACTGAACCAAGGAAGAATCTCAAACAAAGACGCGGCAGGAAAAGCTTGCCGAGTCGCGTTAAAGATTCACCGGCTGCGCACCATTCACACGCGATGTCTCAGCGAGATACGCCAACTGATGCCCGGCCAGTCCGTCCAAACCAATCGGGATCGCGTTCTCGCCAGTCATCAATTGATCGAGCGCATTCACGAGGCCATAATCTCCACCGCCATGGCCG
>JBGSRM010000039.1:0-9271 GCA_041737575.1 Akkermansiaceae bacterium | reverse complement strand
TGACTGCGTTGGATGCAGGGTGATTACGTGTGTCTATGCCGGGCCGCGGAAGTGGATTTATGAGGTTTTTCAGGATCGTTTGAGGGAGTAGGGGTGGGGAATCAGGTTTTGGGTTGTGGTTTTTTTGGGGGGTGGGAGGATAGGGGGGTGAAGGATGAGAGAAAGGTAAGGGATGTGGTGTTTGGGGGGATTGATTTTGAGGGGGCGGGAGCTCAGGGAGGGAAGGAAGATTGGCCGGTGCAGATCGGTATGGCGCGGTGGTCTTTGGCAGGGGGATACAGTGATTTTTTCGTATCGTATTTAGAGGGGGAGGGTCGGGTGGATTGGTATGCGCGGAAGATTCATGGGATTGTGGAGGAGCATTTGGAGGGGGCGCCGAGTTTGCTTTCGTTGTGGCCGGAGGTGCATGCGCGTTTGGGAGATGGGGCGGTGGCGGTGGCCCATGCGAAGGGGACGGAGAAGAGGTTTTTGCGGAAGTTTCCGGGTAATCCGTATGAGTTGTGGGTGGATACTTTGTTGTTGGCGCGTGCGGCGATGCCGGAGTTGAAGAAGCATTCGTTGGGGACTTTGTGTGAGGAGTTGGGTTTGGGGGATCGGGTGAGGGAGTTGGTTCCGGGGAGGGACTGGCATGACGCGTTGTTTGATGCGGTGGCTTCTCTGGTTTATTTGGAGTGGGCGATACGTGAGTATGGGTTGCAGGATTTGCCGGTGTGGGCTTTGGTTTCGCCGAACGTGGGTGCGTGGTATCGGTTGCGGATGAAGAGTTGAGTGGGGTTATCGGATAAGAAATTTTGAACCACTGATCCTACTTCGCTGAAGCTACGAAGGACAGGATGCACGGAATACACGGAGGAAGAATTTATTTGGGTGAGTGAAGTGTGTTGGGTGGGTTGGTTGGTATATTGAAATTCCCTAGTTTTTTGTTTTGGTTTTTGGGGATATGAATTTGTTTAGAGGAAGTGATGAAAGGTAAAGATGAGATGAAATGGAGGAGGGTGGCGCAGGTTGTGTTTGGTCTGGCGTTGTTGGGTTTGATTGTGTTTGTGGCGACGCGGGAGCCGAAGAAGCCGGATTTCCCGAGGTGGGGGGTGCAGGAGGAGTTGTTAGAGAAAGCGAAGGCTGCGGATGAGGCGAGGGATCAGAGGGAGGCGGATGTGAGGTTGGTGAAGATGTTGTTGGAGGAGGAGTTGTCGGGGCGGGTGTTTGAGTTCGGGGTGATTGCGGAGGCGGTTTCCGGGAAGAAGGTGATTCCGGCGGCGAGGCGTGAGTCATCGGCGCGGGTGATTGCGGCAATTGGAGAGGTGATGGAGAAGTTGTTAGAAGAGATGAGTGGCGAGGGGTCGCCGTTGCGTGAGTTACGCCGGATCAATGAGGGGTCGAAGTTTTTCGAGGATGGTTTGATGGAGGGTTTGAATGCGAAGCAGGGATTGGAGTGCGGGGTGCCGGAGACGCGGGAGGGGGATATGCAGAGGTCGGGTTATCCGGATTTGAGGATATTGGATGTTGAGAGCGGGGATGTGTATTATTTGGATCCGAAGTTGATGGAGAGAGGTTCTGTGGAGAGCAGTTTGCGGACGTTTTATTTCGAGCCGAAGGACAAGACGTTGAAGATCACGGAGGATGCGACGCATTTGTTGGTGGGTATCGAGCATGATGGGAAGGATGGGGAGTGGACTTTTTTGAGTTATCGGATTGTGGATTTGAGTGGGTTGCAGGTGAGGTTGAAGGCGGAGTTTCAGGCATCGAACCGGGATTTGTATTCCGAGAGAACTGTTCTTGAAAGGGGAGGTAAGGATGGGAAGGATGGGGAGAGATGAAGCAGGTGAAATCGAAGCGGACAAGCGGGTCGGTGGCGATGGATGATTATTTGGAGCAGATATTACATTTGATTGAGGAGAAGGGGTATGCGAGGGCGGTGGACATATCGGGGAAGTTGGGGATTTCACAGGCGAGTGTGACGAACATGCTGAGGAAGTTGGATGGGGAGGGGTTGGTGAAGCATGAGAAGTATCGGGGGACGGTTTTGACGGAGGAGGGGTTGAAGATTGCGGGGGCGATTGTGGAGAGGCATGAGACTTTGACGCGTTTTTTGAGTTTGTTCGGGTTGGATGAGGAGACGATATATCGGGATGTGGAGGGGATGGAGCATCATGTGTCGAAGCCGACGTTGGAGGTGATACGGGCGGTGGCGGATGTGTTGGAGGGGAATGGGGATTTTCTGGCGGAGGTGGAGAAGCGGCGGAAGAGTCTGAAGGTCTGAAGGTCGATTGATGATTTATGATTGATGATTGATGATTTTTGATTTTTGATTTTTGATTTTTGATTTTTTGATTTGGGGAGAGGGAGGGAGGAGGTGCGTGATTTTTCGTAATTTCTGCGTGGCGTTTTTGGGAAAACTGTTTCAGGGTGATAGGTGGTGTGGATATGTAAGCCACACATTAACTATTGAACCTAAAACAAACGAAAACCATGCAAACAGCAAACGTCAATCTGCCGATCACCGTGACGGTGAGGCATGAACAAGTGACCGATTCTCTCCGTGATTATGCCCATAAGAAGATCGAGGGGTTACATTTGGATTACCCGAAGATCATAGAGGCGAAGGTGATATTGGATGTGCAGAAGCACCGACATATCGCCGAGATTATCTTGTTCTGTACGAATCATATTACGATTGAGGCGCATACGGAGGGGCGCGACATGTATGTGGCGTTGGATGAGACGATTGAGAAGATCGCGAGGAGGATGCGGAAGCACAAGACGCGTTTGTTGAAGAAGAGCAGGCCGCATCGCAACCAATCGATCCGTTATCTGGAGGAGAGGTATTTCACGGAGGAGGCGATGGATCATCCGGAGGAGTCCGAGCATGATCCGGTTCCGTTCATCGTGCATCCTGAGAAATACGCGGTGAAGACGATGTTCAAGGAGGATGCGATCATGGAGTTGGAATTGTCCGACAGGCCGTTTGTTCTCTACAAGAGTGCGCGTCGGGATTGTCTGACGATTGTTTACCGGCGTAAGGATGGAGAATATGCCGCGCTGGATGTGAACGGTTAGATGCCGTTAGATTGTGATTCCGGAGGGGTGGCCCGGTGCCGCCCCTTTTTTGTGTCTATGAATATGGACCGGGCTATCGTGAGCGTGGTGATCTGCCGTGCGGGTTGAGTTTGATGTTTTCGGAGGGCAGTAGGGCTCCGGCTTCGATCCATTTTCTGAGGGTGGCTACTTCCTGTTTGGAGATTGCGTGTCCGGTAGGCGGCATGGCACCGGCTTGATTGTCGGCCAAGGTGACGACGACGTAGAGACGGCTTTGTTCGGGTTTTCCGGGGATGATGAGTTTGCCGGGACCGATGAGAGCTGCGAGTGCATTGGTGTCGGTGAGCGAGGGCATGTTAGGGAGGCGGAGGTTCGCGTGGCAATTGACGCAGTTGCGCTCCAGAACTTGTTTTGCCTGGGTGAAGGATGCGTCTGTGTTATTGTGGATGTTGCTGGAGGTGTGGGTCGCGCAGGAAGCGGCTAGAATCAGGGCGGCGAGGATTGTTATGCTGGATGGCTGGGTGGCGAGTTTGCTGATGCGATTGAGTGCTGGGTTTTGTTTCATACCTTGTGATGCTATACCTCTTGATGGGTTTGGCTATGCTCTTGTCGTGATGACTAATTGCGATATGATCAAGGCCATGAACAACTCAAGATGGCTTATTGGTTACGGGATTTTTCTATTTGCCTGCGGACTGGCGGGTTATTTATCGAATCCGTCCGCTGCGAAAACCGCTCTGATTTCAGGGAGTTTGTTCGGTGGGTTGTCTGTGGTGTGGGGGGTGTTGCTAGGCAAGGGGTTGGGGTTTGCGAAGTGGGTGGCGCTGGTGATGACCATTCTGCTTTGCGGGGTTTTTGGTTGGCGCTCGACGGCGAGCTGGCAGGCGGTATCGGAGGGTGAGCCGAAGTTGATTGCTGCGAGTTTGATCAGTCTGATGCTTGTTGGCTCGCTGGCGACGGTGGTGAAGTTGCTGCGCCGGTGAAAGCTGTGGATTATTTTTTATCGGGGAGTTTGGAGAAGAGTTCGGTGAGGATTTTGGGGGTGATGAATTCTGGGGTGATGATGGGTTCCTGGTTGGGGGCTTGGAGGACGTTGACGGGGATGGCGGAGCGTCCGAGTTCGGTTAGTTTGGCTTCGATGGCTGGGTTAGGTTTGGTTTTATCCGCCTTGAGGAAGACGATTCCTTTTTGTTTGGCTAGGGCGATGACTTCGGGGGTGTAGGCAAATTTTTTGTTAATTTGGCAGTTGGTGCACCATTGGGCGGTGAAGTCGATGAAGACTGGTGTGTCCTCGGTATGGAGTTGTTCGACGGTTTCTTGAGACCATGGTTGCCATAGTTCGTCAGGCTTGGGAGGAAGCGAGAGAACGATGCCAGCGGTTGCGAAGGTGGCGGTGAGGAAGATGGCGGTGTATCGTGAAGTTTTGGGGCGGTGGGGAAGGTTCCAGCGACCATAGATCCAAGCGGCGAAGGCGATGAGGCTGAGTCCGAAAAGAGGAGCGATGAGTTTTTCCTGACCGATGAGGCCGGAGTAAACCCAGAGGAGGTAGGCGGCGGTGGCGAAGAGGAGGAAGGACATGCCTTGTTTGAAGGATTCCATCCATGCGCCTGGGCGTGGAAGTTTTTCGATGAGTGCGGGGAAGATGGAGAGGACGAGGTAGGGGGTTGCGAGGCCGGTGGCCATGGCGGCGAAGCCGGAAAAGAATTGGAGTGCGGGGAGAGCCATGGTTGCGCCGATGGCGGCACCTAGGAAGGGAGCGGAGCATGGGGTGGCGACGACGGTGGCGAGGACGCCGGAGAAGAAGGTGCCAGCATGGCCGGATTTGTATTGGAGATTTCCGCCGACGGAAGTTGCGGAGGTTCCGATTTCGAAGAGGCCGAACATGTTGAGGCCGAGGATGAACATGAGGAGAAGGAGGATGACGACGACGAAGGGGTTTTGTAGTTGGTAGCCCCAGCCGATGGCATCGCCGCCGGAATTGAGGGCGGCGGTGCGGACGGCGTAGAGGATGCCGCTGAGGACTGCGAAGGAAGCCAGCACGCCGAGGGCGAAGGTCAGGCCGTGTTGGATGATGGAGCGTCGGTTGTGGCCGGCTTGTTGGACGAAGCCCATGATTTTGAGGCCGATGACGGGGAAGACGCAGGGCATGAGGTTGAGGATGAGTCCGCCGAGGAACATGCCGCCCAGGATGGGGAGGAGGTTGAGGAAGGAGATGGGTTCGGGAGGGGGTAATTGGATGTTTTTTTCAGGGACGAGGATGTTTTGTTTGCCGATGAGGATGCCGGAAATGGTTTTGCCTTGGGGGATGGGGTCTTCGAAGGCGTTGATTCGGGCGCGTTTCAGAGTGATGAGAAAGCCGCCGGTGACGGGTGTGATTGTTCCGCCGTCGGAGAGGGCTTTCAGGTAGGGTTGGTTTGGGATGAAGTCTGTTGGGGGTTCGGAGATTCCTGTGACTTCGAGGTCGATGGTTTCGGTGGATTTCGATGAGGAGTAGGCTTTGAATTGGATTTGTTGATCGGGATTTTTGGGGATTGTGGAGCGGGCGGTTTGGAAAAGGGTGATTTGTGTTTCATCGATGGTGGGGGATTCGGTGACCGGAAGCTTGAGGGTGAATTTCTGGTCTTCATCGATGCATGATTTTTTGCAGATTTGCCATGTGGCGTTGGCGGAGAAAGTGAAGGTGTCGCCTGGTGCGAGTGAGGCGGGAGGTGTGATTTCGATGAGGAAGGCGGGTGAGCCGGAGTAGATGAAGCTTTTGGCGTCGTAGGCGTCCTTGACTTCCGGGACGGGCCATTGGATGGAGCCTGCGGTGGCGCCGTCGGGCAGTTGCCATTCGATTGCAGGTGGGAGTTCGATGCCGCCGGAGTTGAGGTAGTAGCTGTGCCAGCCTTCCGGGTGATCGAGTTTTAGAGCGACGGTGAAGGGTTTGCCGGGGGAGATGGAAGTTACTTCGGGGATGAGGGATGCGAAGGACTCGATTTTTTGAGCGAGGGCGGAGGTGAAGAGGGTGATGAGGAGGCAGAGGATGCGCATGTGGTTAAGAGAGGTTAGGAAGGGATTTCATCCAAATAAAAAAAGCCGCAGGATTTGAATCCTGCGGCTTTGGTTGAATGGTTCAGGGGAGCGATTAGTAACCGCGGTTGTAGTTTTGTTGGTCTTGGGAGTTTCCGTAGAGGGCACCAGCGCCTGCGCCTGCAGCACCACCGAGAGCGGCGCCTTCGAGGGTTCTGCCGGATTGGTGACCGATGACCGCGCCTGCGGCAGCACCGAGGAGACCGCCTGTGACGGCGCCGCGCTGAGTGTTAGGGCCGGTGGGAGCTGTGCAATTGGAGAGTGCGATAGCGGTGATACCTGAGAGGAGGGCAAGTGTTGCTTTTTTCATAATGTTTTTGTGGTTGGATATTTCGTAAACCTTAAAGATAAAATTTCAAGGGAATTCGGAAAAATTTGGAATTTCCTGATTCGTGTTATGTGACCCGAATGAAGGGTGTTTTATTCGATAGGAATGAATGGAAGTTTAGTTTGGGACTGGTTGGCAGGGGGATGGTGCGGGCGCGGGGGCGAGGGGTGAGATGAAGGGAGTGAGTGGATTTCAGCGAGTGGTGGGGGATGGTGCGGGCGCGGGGGCGAGGGGTGAGAGGCCGAGTTTGGCGAGGAGGGTTTGGTCTTTTTCGATGGAGGGGTTGTTGGCGGTGAGGAGTTTGTCGCCGTAGAAGATGGAGTTGGCACCGGCGAAGAAGCAAAGGGCTTGTGCTTCGTCGGAGAGGCGGGTGCGGCCAGCGGAGAGGCGGACTTTTGCTTTGGGGATGGCGATGCGGGTGATGGCGATCATGCGGACGAGGTCGAAGGTATCGACCTGTGGATTTTCGGCGAGGGGTGTGCCGGGCATGGGCATGAGGGAGTTGATGGGGACGGATTCCGGTTGGGGATCGAAGTTGGAGATGACTTCGAGGAGGCGGAGGCGGTCGGTGATGGTTTCGCCGAGGCCGAGGATACCGCCGCAGCACACGGACATGCCAGCGTCCTGGACGTTTTTGATGGTGCGGAGGCGGTCTTCGTAGGTGTGTGTGGAGACGATGTTGGGGTAGTGCTCGGGGGAGGTGTCGAGGTTGTGGTTGTAGGCGGTGACGCCGGCATCGCGGAGTTGTATGGCTTCATCGGGGCCGAGTTCGCCGAGGGTTACGCAGACTTCCATGCCGAGTTTCGAGACGTCGCGGATGATGTCGAGGACTTGATCGAAGCGTTGTGTGCCGCCGCGGACACCACGCCAAGCAGCGCCCATGCAGAAGCGGGTGGAGCCGGAAGCGGCGGCGGCTTGTGCGCGTTCGAGGATGTCGCATTTAGCCATGAGGCGTTCGGATTCGACGCCGGATTTGTAGCGGGCGGATTGTGCGCAGTAGGAGCAGTCTTCGGAGCACCCGCCGGTTTTGATGGAGAGGAGGGTGCAGAGTTGGACTTCGGGTTGGGACCAGTTTTGCTCGTGGATTTTACGGGATTTCTGGATGAGATCGAAGAGGGGGAGGGAGTGGAGGTGTTGGAGTTCCGAGAGGGTCATAGAGCGGAGAGCTTGGAGCTTAGAGCAGAGAGTTGAGCGTTGAGATTAGCGTGTCCAGCCGCCGTAGCCGACGGGCATTTGGCCTTGGCCGACCATGGTGTAAACGGTTTTTCCTTTGGCGCCCTCGAGAGAGAAGCCAAGGTGTCGTTTCCAGGTGTGGGACATGGATTCGCCGGTGTGGCAGCCCCAAGATTTGCAATAGGCGTTGCTGGCGAAGATGGAGGATTTGAGGCGAGGTATGTCGCGTTCGTGGAGCCAAGCGGTGGATGCGGCCATGATTTCGTTGCCGTAGTCGAACATGAAGGCGTATTTGTTGGAGTGGCCGAAGTAGTCGTAGGTGATGACTGAGCCGCGAGGGCGTGAGTTGATTTTGGAGATGTAGTCGGCGGAGGAGGTGAACCAGATGAGTGTGGCGTTGCGTTTGGAGGCTTGGTCGGCGATCCAGGAGGTGTAGGGTTTTCCGTCTTCCCTGCCGCGTGCTTCGTAGCCTGGTTTGTAAACGAGCCAGACGAGGGGGGCTTCTTTGCCGTAGGCGATGCGGACTTCTGCCATGCGGAGGGTTGAGGCGCGGACGAAGTTTCCCCACCATCTGTCGTGTTGGTCATCGGAGACGCGGTTGTTTTCCCATTTCCGGAGGGCCGGGCCGCCGCAGACGATGACGTGCTCAGCGGAAGCGAAGGGAGAGAGCAGGAATGTGAGGAGGATCAGGAGTAGGCGTGAGTTGCGCATGGGAGGAAATTAGGTGGAAGGGTGGTTCGGGTCAATCGGGAAGAGGTTGGTGGATTTTATTGGTCGAAGCGCAGGACGCGTTCGCCTTCGCGGTGGTAGTTAAGGCGGTCGCGGGCTTCGACTTCGAGGTAGGCTTTGTCTTCGCGAAGGGCTCTGAGTTGGATTTCGCGGTATTCTTTGATTTCGAGGGATGCTTGTTCGCGTTCTTGGGTGCTGCGGAGTTTGGCTTCGAGGTTTTGTAGTTCGCGTTTTTGAGGGAATGCGGTGGCGCAGATGAGCAGACCGAAGGCGATGGCGGTGGTGAGGCAGAGGAGTTTGTTCGTGCCGTTTACCACACTGGTCGTCGCCTCGATTCTAGCGAGTTTTTTCGCGTTGAACTTGTACTTGGGCATGAAGTGGTGAGTTATTAAGTGTTTGTTGAAGGTGAAATGTCAAGAAAACTGAAATGATGAGGGGATGGGCAGGGGTATCAGAGTTTACGATGAAGAATTTTAACCACGGAATGCACGGAATCCCGTGATTGTGGGATTGCGTTGGTGAGGGGTAGGGTTTAGGATTTGCGCCCCGACGGTGTCGGATTTTTTGAAAATGAATTTACCACATGTGGCTATAGTAGGTGCGACGGGAGCAGTTGGAGTAGAGATGCTTTTGTGTTTGGAGCAAAGGAACTTTCCGTTGGGCAAGTTGACTTTGTTGGCATCGGCGCGGTCGGCGGGTAAGAAGATGAAGTTTCGTGGAGAGGAGATTGAGGTTCAGGAGTTGAGGCATGATTCGTTTGTGGGAGTGGATATCGCGTTGTTCAGTGCGGGAGGTGGAATTTCCAAGGAGTATGGGCCATCGGCTGCGGCGGCGGGTGCGGTGGTGATCGATAATTCATCGGCTTTCCGGATGGATGAGGGGGTGCCGTTGGTGGTTCCGGAGATCAATCCCGAGGCGGCGAAGGTGAGGCCG
>JBGSRM010000033.1:0-2769 GCA_041737575.1 Akkermansiaceae bacterium | reverse complement strand
GCAATTATCTCATGCGCTTGCCTGGATGGGCGGATCATTTCCTGACGTTCCTGCTTGCCGTCTCTGTTGTCTCCCTGGCGCTTATGCAGCGTTCGAACGTCAGCGGCTTCAAGATTTTCGCACTACTGCTCGTAGCGCTCTACAGAGGGGTGGCATGTTGGGTTTTCATATCAAATCATGTGGTGCTTCCGCTGACAGCGCCGCTGGGCGCGACCTTGATGACAGGGACGCTCGCCTTAGGCTGGCAGTTGGTGGATGAACAAAGGCACAAAAGCCGGATCAAGAGCATGTTCGGCACCTACGTTTCGCCCCAGCTCGTGGAGCAAATGGTAAGGACTGGGGAAAGCCCCCGTCTTGGCGGTGTCGAGGAGGAGATTACGGCATATTTCAGCGACATTCAGGGCTTCACGGGATTTTCGGAACTGCTGCCGCCGAACAAGCTGGTGGAGCTGATGAATGAGTATCTCACGGCCTGCACCGAGGTTCTCCTCTCACAAGGAGGGGCGCTGGACAAATATATCGGCGATGCTGTGGTGGCGATGTTCGGCGGTCTCGTCAAATTAGAGGACCATGCCTACCGGGCCTGCGTGACCTCCCAGCTCGTCCAGCTCAGGATGGCGGAACTTAGGGAAAAATGGCGAAGGGAGGGTGACGATTGGCCGTCGCTTGTGGGACGGATGCAGTCGCGGATCGGGCTGAACACCGGGGAGGCGATCGTGGGAAACATGGGTAGTCCCGCACGCTTCAATTTCACGATGATGGGTGATAATGTGAATCTGGCGGCGCGCATGGAATCCGGGGCGAAGGCTTATAGAGTCCTGACGATGACGACGGAGGCGACCCATGATGATTGCGTGAAGTTTGGAGGGGATCACGTGGTGTTCCGCAAGCTCGACAAGATCATCGTGAAGGGAAGAACCAAGGCCGTGTCCGTTTTCGAGATCGTGGGCTTGAAAGAACATGTGACCGATCAGACCCGGGAGTGCATCGCGACTTTTGAGGACGGACTTTCACGCTACCAGGAGATGGATTGGGATGGGGCGGAGCGGCTGTTTCGTAAAAGCGCCGGTCTTGAGACGAATCGATCAGGCGGGGATGGCAAGGAGGAATCGAATCCCTCGCTGGTAATGTTGGATCGATGCCTGAGATTGAGAAACGATCCCCCGAAACCGGATTGGGATGGGGTTTATGTGATGAAAAGCAAGTGATCGGCCATTAACCTGTGCGGGTGGGTCAACTTGTTAAGCGGCTTGTCGGGCGGAGATTTGGCTAGAGTGTGATTTGGAGAAGGGAGCAGGGGGTGGAGGTGGTGATCGGGAGGGCGGATTGGGGAATGAGGAGGGTGGTGCCTTTGGGATGTCCGGCGAGGGTGCCGGAGGTGATGGTGATGAGGGAGAATTGGTCGGGTTTGGGGTTGGCGATGGATTGGCCGGGGGAGAGGTGGTGGATGGCGGTGGTGAAGTGGGGGCATGTGGCGAGGGTGTTTCCTGTGGGGTGGTCGATCTCCGGTTCGATGTCTGAGAAGTCGATGCAGGCGAGGGATTCGGGGATGTGGAGTTGGCGTGGGTTTCCTGAGGAGTCGGTGCGGTTCCAATCGAAGACGCGGAAGGTGGTGTCGGAGTTTTGTTGGATTTCGTGGATGAGGAAGCCTGCGCCGATGGCGTGGAGGCGGCCGGACTCGATGAAGATGGAGTCGCCTGGTTTGGGGGTGATGGAGTGGACTTGATCGGCGACAGTGCCGTTTTGGATGGCGGTTTCGAAGGTTTGGCGGGTGGCTCCTTTTTTCAGGCCGATGTAGAGTTTTGAGCCGGGGAGGGCGTCGGCGATGAACCACATTTCGGTTTTGGGTTCGCCGTTGAGTGAGGGGGCGATGTGGGCGGGGGGGTGGACCTGGATGGAGAGGTCGTCCGAGGAGTCGAGGATTTTGATGAGGAGGGGGAATCGCTCGGAATCAGGGATGTTTTCGCCGAAGATCTCGGAGCGGTGGTTTGTCCAGAGATCGTGGAGGGATTTTCCGGAGAGGGCGCCGGAAGAGACGATGGATTGTGCGTCGGTGCGGTCAACGATTTCCCATGCTTCGCCGTAGGGGGTGTTGGGTGTGGGGAGCTGGCGGTGGTAGGATGTTTCGAGTTTTCTGCCGCCCCAGATGCGTTCCATGTAGAGGGGTTGGAAGGTGATGGCGGACATGTTTGGTGTGGGAGGGTGAATGAGTGGGGGATGAAAAATCAACTGAGTAAAATTTCAACCGCTAATCCGAAGTTAGATACTGGGGAATTTAATTTTTGAACCACGGAATACACGGATCCTACTTCGCAGCCTACTTCGCGTAAAGCTACGAAGGCCAAGAAAGCTACGAAGGGCAAGAACGCTACGAAGGGCAAGAAGGCTACGAAGGACAGGTTTCACGGATTATCACGAATAAGAGTTAAGTGGAATTTTAACCGCGAATGGACGCTAATTTGGATGAGTTGTGAATAGTCGCAAAAGAACGCAAGGATCGCAAAGAGGATTGGTGGAAGGTTAGGATGATTTTGGTATTGGAGAGTGATGGGATCAGATTTTTTGAGTTTCCACTATTTATGTGGTTCGTGACTTTCGTGGTTTGAAAAGGGGATTTAGGGTTTAGTAATGAGGTGTGAGCTGGGTGTTATTTTTTGATGGGGAGTGTGGGTTTTGTAGTAAGTCTGTGAGGAGGGTTTATCGGTTTGATAGGAGGGGGGTGATTGAGTTTGCGCCGTTGCAGGGTGAGTTGGCTGGGAAGTTGGGGCT
>JBGSRM010000032.1:0-2378 GCA_041737575.1 Akkermansiaceae bacterium | reverse complement strand
GCAACCCGAACTCCATCAAGGCTGGTGGAACGACATGGTCGGCCCCGGCAAAGCCATCGATACATCACGCTACTTCGTCATCTGCGCCAACTACCTCGGCGGCTGCTACGGCTCCACCGGCCCCGCCTCCATCAACCCCCTCACGGAAAAACCATGGGGCTCCACCTTCCCCTCCGTCACCGCCTCCGACCAGGTAAACGCCCTCTCCCTCCTCGTCGATTCCCTGAAAATCAAAACCCTCCACGCCCTCGTCGGCCCCTCCGTCGGCGGCCTCGTCGCCCTCACCTTCGCCACCCTCCTCCCAGAACGCGTCCGCTTCGTCATCAACATCGCCGCCGGCTTCAAAACCACGGTCCTCAACCGCCTTATCCTCTTCGAGCAAATCCTCGCCATCGAGAACGATCCCAACTTCAACGCAGGCGACTACTACTCCGGCCAACCTCCCCTCTACGGCCTCGCCCTCGCCCGCATGATCTCCCACAAAACCTTCGTCCACCTCGACTCCATCGAAACCCGCGCCCGCCAGGACGTCATCCAACCCGACGACATCCTCCAGTGGTATCGCGTCCGCGACCAATTCCAAAGCTACATGCTCCATCAGGGAAAAAAATTCGTCCGCCGCTTCGATGCCAACACATACCTCCGCATCATCGACCTCTGGTCCCGCTTCGACGCCCTATCCGAAGGCAACGCAGCAACCTCCAAAGAACTCCTCAACCGCTGCGCCACAGCCAACCAAAAATGGCTCGTCTTCTCCATCGATTCCGACTTCTGCTTCTACCCCGAAGAACAAACCGAACTCGTGAAAAACCTCGAAGAAGCCCACGTCGATACCATGCACATCACCGTCCACTCCTCCAAAGGACACGACTCTTTCCTCCTCGAACCCGACCTCTACACACCGCACATCTCATGGCTCCTCAATTCATGATCCGCGCCTACATCTTCACCTCCGCCCTCGCCATCATCGCCCTAGGCTTCATCGGAAACTCCCAGCTCGACAAATCCGCCGCCCCTCCCTTCCTCCTCGGCGCCCTCACCCTCGGCGGCGGCCTCATCATCTGCGGCATCTTTTCCATCAAAATGCTCTGGCACGGCCTCATCGGCGCCGCCGTCCTAGCCCTCCTAGGCTTCGGACGAGGCATCCTCAACCTCTCCGACGCCGCCGAATACCTCGTCGGCGAACGCACCCGCGGCCCCGCCCCCATCCTAGAACTCGCCTCCACCCTCATCTGCGCCTTCCTCCTCCTCCGCATCCTAGCCGCATGGCGTAAACACCAAACCCAAACCCTTCTAAAAGACTAACGGAGCGCGGGCATCTTGCACGCATAGGGGCGGACGTGCTTTACGTCCTCCTTAAGATTACAACTTCGCACATAGACTTTCCCAACTGGCTGGGCTACAAATCTACCGTGACTACACAATACCTTACAGACGAACGTGGCGAAAAAGTCGCAGTGGTCATTCCCATTGCCGATTACGATGCGTTGATGGAAGATTTGGCTGATTTGGCCTGTGTCGCTGAACGGCGCGATGATGAACGCATCTCTCTGGAAGAATTAAAAAAGAAATTGGCAGCCGATGGACTCATTCCGCATTGAGGTTGCTCGCTCGGCTACGAAGGATTTACGAGCGATTGACCGCCAGTGGATCCCAAGAATCATGATAGCTATCGAGAGCCTGGCTGATGATCCGATGCCTGTGGGATGCAAGAAGCTTGTAGGATCTGACCATACCTATCGAATTCGGGTCGGTGATTATCGAATCGTTTATGACATACAGAATGCTACTTTGGTAGTCATTGTCATACGTGTTAGACACCGGCGAGACGCCTACAGATAACAATTGAGTAAAATCCCTTAATATCCCGACGACTTCCCTACTAATAAATTCTGCGCAATGAAAAAGATACTCCAATACCTACTCCTCACTCTTGCAACGATGCACGCCGTTTCCGCGGAAGAGCAGAAATCCAAACTTTATGGATCATGGAGTTCAGATGCCGTTGCAACGAAGGCATACCTTACAAGTCACGCTCTGCTGAATGAATATCAGAAGAAAGCGATTCCAATGCTGTTTGGAAGAGCAGTTTTTACCTTTAGGCCGGATGGCACCGGCATAATGAAGATGAGTGCCGTACGGATACCCAAGAAGGACGGCGGGGAACTGGAGTTGGCGGCCACGGAGATCAATTTCAAGTTTGAGATTATAGGAGAGACCGATTCCCAAATAGTGATCAAGTCTTCCTCCGACGAACCAGTTTTTGACGATTTCCCTTTCGCCTTACTCAAACTACATGACGCCAACACCTACTCGGTCATGCTCTCCGATAGCAACACGGAGATAAACGGTCGTGAGTTCTTCAAACGCATTGAAAA
>JBGSRM010000213.1:0-16262 GCA_041737575.1 Akkermansiaceae bacterium | reverse complement strand
GGCGTGGATGGAGATTTTGTGTTGGGAGCAGAGTTGGGAGATTTTTTCTTTTTCGAGGAGGAGGGTTTTGTGGGCTTCGATGCCGATGGCGATGAGGCCGGCTTCGGCGCAGGTGGTGATGGTTTCGGGGCCGATGACGGGGACGTCGAAGCGGAAGTCCTGGTTGGGTTTGGAGACTTTGACGAGGACTGAGTTTTTGTTGCGACCGAGTTGGCCGCCGCGGAGGATGCAGGCGTTGGTGCCCTCGAAGGCTTCGACGGCGAGGACGGTTCCGTGGCGGACGACGACGGATTGTCCGATGTCGAGGGCGGAGGTTTTTTTGGCGATGTCGAAGCCGTATTGGAGGTCTTCGAGGGTGCGGTTTTTGATGGTGGGGCCGGTGACGTGTCCGGGTGGTGGGAGGAGGTCTTCGAGGAAGGTGGTGGCGGGGAGGAGGGTGATGCCGTCTTTGGCGAGTTCGTCGGCGATGGCACCGAAGAGGGATTCCGCGTTGCGTTTTTTTACTTTGGCGAGCATCATGAGGATGCGGAGGTCGGGGCGGAGGTCGAAGAGGTTTTGAGGGGAGATTTGACCCATCATGACGGCTTCCGTGACGCCCTCGGCGAGGAAGAATTTGATCAGTTTGGAGAGTTGGCCTACGCGGAACCAGCGGAGGGAGTCAACCTGGGGTTCGAGGTCGGGGCGGGTTTCGTTTTCGAAGGCGACGACGATGAGGCGTGCGGAGGGTTCGGCTTTGCGGGCGGCCCGGACGAAGGTTTCCGGGTAGATGCCGCTGCCTGCGATGATGCCGATGCTGCGCGGTTTTTCCATTTGTGAGGAGAAGTAGAAGTAGCGGCTGTGGGACTCGAACCCACACTCTTTAGGAACTCGATTTTGAGTCGAGCGCGTCTACCATTCCGCCAAGCCGCCGTTGGAGGGGTATGATGTTTGAGAATGAGGAGTGGGCAAGAAAAATTCGGTGTGTGGTGAATCTTTTGCGATATAGCGGGGAGCTTGGAGCGGAGAGATGTTGCTGCGGGACGCAGCATGCACGGCCTGCGACGGGACGCCGCAGCTACTTGGCGGGGACGAATTTTAGGCCGGTGCCGTTGATGCAGTAGCGTTTGTCGGTGGGGGTGTCGTAGCCTTCGCCTTCGAAGACGTGGCCGAGGTGGCCGTCGCAGATGGAGCAGATGACTTCGGTGCGCATTCTGCCGCCGGAGATGTCGAGGCGTGTGGTGACGTTTTGTGCGTTGGCGGGGTCGTAGAAGGATGGCCAGCCGCAGTCGGTATCGAATTTTTCTTTGGAGGAGAAGAGGAGGGCGTTGCAGCCGGCGCAGTGGTAGGAGCCTTCGCCTTGTTTTTTGAATTCTGCGTAAACTTTGCCGTCGGGTGCTTCGGTTCCGGCTTGGCGGAGGATGTAGTATTGTTCCGGGGTGAGGATTTCTCTCCATTCCTGGTCGGTTTTTTCGACTTTGGTGATGGGTTGTTCGGGGGATTCTTCGAGAGTTTCCATGGATTGTTGTTTTTTGGATTCGTCCGCGCAGGAGAGGGTGAGGCAGATGGTGAGGGGGAGCAGGAGTTTGGCCAATTGTTTCATGTAAATATGAAGGATTGAATTGGTATTTATTCCAAATGGGAGGGAGTGATCATGCGAATTGTTCTTCGAGGACGGCTTTTGAGAAGTCGCGGTTGAGGCGGGCGATGTGATCAACGGAGATTTCCTTGGGGCATGCGGCTTCGCATTCGTAGTGGTTGGTGCAGTTGCCGAAGCCTTCGGAGTCCATTTGTCTGACCATGGCGAGGGCGCGTTTGTGGCGTTCGGGTTGGCCTTGTGGAAGGTGGCCGAGGTGAGAGACTTTGGCGGAGGTGAAGAGCATGGCGGAGCCGTTGGGGCAGGCGGCGACACAGGCACCGCAGCCGATGCAGGCGGCGGCGTCGAAGGCGGAGTCGGCATCGTCTTTGCGGACGGGGACGGAGTTGGCATCGACGGCGGAGCCGGTGCGGATGTCGATGTAACCGCCGGCGGCGATGATGCGGTCGAAGGCGGAGCGGTCGACGATGAGGTCTTTGACGATGGGGAAGGGGTTGGCGCGGAAGGGCTCGATCCAGATGGTGTCGCCTTCGCGGAATTTACGCATGTGGACCTGGCAGGTGGTGATGCCTTTTTCCTTGGAGTGGGGGACGCCGTTGATGGTGAGGGAGCAGGAGCCGCAGATGCCTTCGCGGCAGTCGTGGTCGAAGTGGATGGGGTCGTCGCCTTTTTCGATGATGCGTTCGTTGACGATGTCGAGCATTTCGAGGAAGGAGGCTTCTGGGGGGATGCTTTCGGCGTTGTAGGTTTGGATGGAGCCTTTTGAGTTGGGGCCGGATTGACGCCAGACTTTGAGTGTGAGGTTCATGGTATGAGGTGTTGGGGGTAAGATGATTGGGAAATGGTGAAGAGCAAGGAGAAGATGGGGATCAATCTTTGGAGTTCCAGTTGAGGCCTTTTTGTTTGCGCCATTTGCGGTAGGCGATGAATTTTTCTTTTTTGGAGAGGGAGCTGCGTGAGGGGTCTTCTTTGAGGAATTCCTCGTAGCGTGTGCCGGAGAGGGCTAGGGATTCTTTGGGGGATTCGCCGGAGATTTCTTTGGCGAGGGATTTGATTTCCTCGATGGAGGAGGGTTGGGAGAGGTGGGAGTTTTTGAGAGAGAGGTTGGAGAGGTGGTGGTTGATGCGGAGGAGGACGATGAGAATGATGGCGAGGAGGAAGACGGCGGTGTAGAGGAGGAAGGTGATGGTGGACGTTGGTTCCATGGTGTGGCGTTAGCGAACAGTGGAAGTGACTTCGCCGTCAATGAGTTTGGTGCGGATGGTGGTGTGTTTTTTTGCTTCGGAGGTGGAGCGGATGATTTTTCCGTCTTCGGACATGGTAATGGAGAAGCCGCGTTTGAGTGCGGAGATGGGGCCGAGGGTTCGGAGGATGGTTTGGAGGTGGTTGAGGTTTTTGGTGTGTTGGGTGAGTTGGTTTTGGGCGAGTTGGGAGAAGATGCGTTGGAGGGAGGAGATGTGTTGGGTTCTGCGCTCGATGATTTTGGAGGGGTGGAGGGATTGAAGTTTAAGGGAGAGTTCGCGGTGGTTGCGGGTGAGGTTGTTGAGGGAGGAGGCTGTGTAGGAGGAGAGGTAGTCGCGGAGGGTGTCTAGTTTTTGGGTAGGTTCGCGGAGGGAGTGGGATAGGGAGCGGGTGATGCGTTTTTTGGCGTGGGAGAGGAGGTTGAGGAGTTCTGCGGTGTCAGGGGCGGCGAGTTCGGCGGCGGCGCTGGGGGTGGGGGCGCGGAGGTCGGCGACGAAGTCGGCGATGGTGAAATCGATTTCATGGCCAACGGCTGAGATGATGGGGATGTTTGAGGCGGCGATGGCGCGGGCGACGATTTCCTCGTTGAAGTTCCAGAGGTCTTCGAGGGAGCCGCCGCCGCGACCGACGATGAGGATGTCGCAGTGGGGGTAGTTGTAGAGGTGGGGGTTGTTGAGTTTTTGGATGGCGTTGGCGATTTCGATTTCGGCGCCTTTGCCTTGGACGCGGACGGGGAAGAGGACGGGTTGGATCCAGGGGGCGCGGCGGGTGAGGATGTTGAGTATGTCCTGGATGGCTGCGCCGGTGGGGGAGGTTACGATGCCGATGGTTTTTGGGAAGGAGGGGATTGTTTTTTTGCGTGAGGGGTCGAAGAGGCCCTCGGCGAGGAGTTTTTGTTTGAGGGCATCGAAGCGGGCTTGGAGGTCGCCTTGGCCGGAGGGTTCGACTTTTTCAATGATGACTTGGAGCTGGCCGCGGGCTTCGTAAACGGTGGCATCTGCGAAGACGCGGACTTTTGCACCGTCATTTAGATATTGGGAGCCTTCTTTGCGGCGGGCGTTGAAGAAGGCGCACTGGATTTGTGCGTTTTCGTCCTTGAGGGAGAGATACCAGTGGCCGCTGGATTGTTGTTTGAGGTTGGAGACTTCGCCTTCGATCCAGAGGCTTCCGACGGAGGACTCGACGGCGCGTTTGATGGCGCGGAGGAGTTGGGTGACGGAGAGGGCTTTGGGTTGTTTTTTGGGGATGTCGGAAAATAAGTCCAAGTGCTGTGTTTGCTGCGGATGTTGTGGTATGATTTAACCGCCAAGTTCGCTAAGTCCGCCAAGTTTTTTTTGGAGTTATTTCTCGGGGATTTCGTTGAGGGTGTAGTAGGCGTTGGGGTGCCAGAGGGGGGAGCCGGAGGAGGATTTTAGTCCTTCGGCTTTGAGGTGGTGGACGTGGCCGCGGACTAGGCCGTCGATGGTGAGGTGGACGGAGAGTTTATCCGGGGAGACGGTGGCTTTGGTGATGGTGGGTTTGGCTTGATCGACTTCTGGGGAGCCGTATCCGGCCTGGAGGATGTAGGTCCATGCTTCCATGGAGTAGGAGGCGGGGTTGGTGGCGGTGGTTTCATCGACGGGTTCGGTGAAGGTGAGGGTGAAGCCGTCGGGTTTGGCTTGCATGGTTTGTATTTCGAAGGGGATTTTGCCGGTGAAGCGGACGCGCTCGAAGGTGAAGGGTTTGGAGCCGCGGGAGGCCCAGCCGCGGTTGGAGCCGCCGGTGAAGAGGATGCCTTTTTCCTGGTCGAGGTAGAGGGGGATGAGGCCTGCCTCGAAGCCTTCGAGGAAGTGGAAGACGGCGCCTTGGTAGATGCCGTTTATTTTTTCGAGGAAGACGCGTTGGACTTGGGAGTGTGTTTGTTCGGCTACGTAGAGTTGGTTTTGCCAAGGGCCGAATTTTCCGTTTGAGGTATCGGCCTCGATGCCGGTGGGGGATTGGCCGACTTTGCCGTGGGGGAAGACGACGGCGGGAGGGATGAAGGAAGGGTGTTTGAGGCGTTCGGCGAGGACGCGGGATTTATCGACGGGGACGGGAGGTGGAGGGAGGTTGGCGAGGCTGTGGGCTTTGTTTCCGACGGGGTTTCCTTGGAAGGAGTCTGGTTTGAGCCATTTGAGGGATGAGGAGCCGTTCCAGGTGCCTTGGTTGTCGGTGTAGAATGTGTCGCCGAGGTGGTTTTGGCCGATGCCGCCGGGGGAGCGGATGCCGGAGCAGGTGGGGATCATTTTTCCGTCGGGTGTGATGCGGACGGTCCAGCCGCGCCATGGGGCGTTGGCGTTGAAGGAGCCGGTGAGGCAGAGGGTGACCCAGACGTCGCCGTTGGGGTCAGGTCGGCTGCCGAAGGCGTATTCGTGGTAGTCTCCGGTGATGCCCCAGTCGGAGTTGATGGTTTCGAAGGTGTCGGCGGTGCCGTCGTTATCGGAGTCTTTTATGCGGGAGAATTCGGGGCGTTGTGTGAAGTAGAGCCAGCCGTCTTTCCAGAACATGCCGAGGGGTTCGTGGAGGCCGTGTGCGAATTTTTTCCAGGTGACTTTGGAGATGTCGTCGGCGTAGGCACCGGAGCATATCCAGATGTCACCACGGCGGGTGGCGACGGCGACTTTTTCATCGGGGAGGAGGGCGACGGAGCCGATTTCCATGATTTCGCCTTTGGGCAGGGGGATTTCCTCGCGGATGTAGAAATCGGACTGTTCTACTGCGAGTGTAGTAGTTGCGAGGAGCGGGATGAGAAGGAGGGAGCGCATGGGGTGGGAGAAATTCATTTGAGAGTGTAGGTGATGGTGGCGGGTGTGCCGGAGGTGAGGGTGATGGTTTCCGAGCCGGTGATTTTGGCGTTGCCGGTGGGAATTTCCATCACAGGGAGGACGCCCGTTGGGGAAACGATGGAGAGGGTGCGGATGAGGGTTCCGGTTTCGCCGGGTTTCCATGAATCTGTTAGAGTGGCGTCGCCGATGGAGATGTTGAAGGTGGGGTTGCCGTTGGGGTCGAGGGAGTAGCCTTTGAATTTTGCGTTTTCGGGGAGGAAGCGTTTGTCGGTGAGTTTGAAGACTGTTTCACCGGCGGGTTCCTGGAAGCCTTGGCCGCGATCGGTCCAGTGGAGGCCAGCGTTGATGAAGGGGCCGGACCAGAGGATTTCCGGGGCGAGGTTGTCGGCGGAGTAGGCGAGGTTGAGGTTGCCGGGGAAGCCGAAGCCGATGGCGCGGGGTGAGGTTCCTTTGATGAAGTTGCGGTAGATGACGGTTTTATTGTCATCGGGGGTGAGGAAGATGTCGGGGTATTTTTTCTTGGGGAGTGGTGAAGTGGGAGTGAGGAGGTCCCAATCTTTCATTTCTTTGGTTTTCCAGCCGATGCTGAGGCCGAGATTTGCTTGTCCTTGAAGGTATTCGATGCGGATGGGGTTGGAGCCTTCTTTGAGGGTTGCGGAGGCTTTTTTTGCGCGGCTGCCGTTCATGGGGCCGAGGCCGTCGATGGTGAGGATGGGTTGGTTGTTGATGGAGATGCGGGCGGCGTCGTCGGCATCGAGTAAGAATTCGTATGTGCCGGCATTTTCTGCGAAAAATTCGCCTTGCCAGACGAGGGCGAAGTTTTCTTTGAGGGGTGTGATGGAAATGTCAATGATGCCGTCGTGTTCTTCCTCGATGTTTTCGGCTTTGAGTTTTGAGAATTCCGGGATTTTGTCCCATTTGCCGAGGTAGATTTGTGAGGTGAGATTTTTGAGAGGGGTTTCTTTTACGGGGAGGGGGAAGAGTTTGAGGAGTTCGGGGGCGGTCCAGTGAGTTTTGCGGTCGGCGAATTCGGCGCGGACGTTGCGGACCATATCGCGGCGGAAGGTTTCGCCTTTGTTGCCCCATGAGGTGTGGACGTAGTTGAGGATGGCGGTGATTTTATCGTCATCGAGAACATCGCCTTGGGGTGGCATTTCGAGGTTGTAGGTTTTTTTACGGACTTCGATGGGGCCGTGGATGCCGTTGAGGAGGATGGCGATGGAGCGTTTGGGAGTGCCGTGGACCCATTCGCTGCCGGCGAGGGGAGGGAAAGCACCGCCGGTTGCGCCTTGTCCATCGGCACCGTGGCAGGCGCCGCAGTGGAGGTTGTAGAGTTGCTCGGGGTCGTTGGCGAGGAGTTGGGAGGAGAGGGCAATTGTGATGGTGAGGGCGGCGGAGAGGAATTTGGTCATGATGCTGGGGGAAAGAACGTGTTGGGGATGATTTATGTTACAAATCGAGTGTAAAATGCACCCGCTTTTTTTGGAAAGTGAGATTGTTCAGGCGAAAAGTGGGCAAAACTGCTTTACAGAAGGGCAAGAAGTTAGGATTTCTCCGCCGCGACATGAAGATTTTGGGACATCACATAATTCTGGCTGGGGTGGTTGTGATGGGGTTTGCAGGGGTGTCATGTGGTCCTGTGAAATCGAGAGAGCCGGTGAAAGCGCATCGGATCATGTATCAGTGGTATGATGATTATGAGCCGGGTGAGATTTCGATAGAGATTGATTTGGGTGAGCAAATTGCAACGGTGAAGCGGGGAGGGCGTGAGATCGGGTGGGCCTTTGTGGCGACGGGGATCGAGGGCAGGGGGACGCCTGCGGGGTCGTATCGAGTGACAGAGAAGATCGTGGACAAGTATTCCAACAAGTATGGGTGGATTGAGAATGAGTTTGGAGAAGTGGTGAATGATGATGCGACGCCGGGGACGCGGAGGAAGCCGGGAGAGGTGTATAAGCCGGCACCGATGCCGTATTGGATGAGGTTGACCTCGTATGGGATAGGGATGCATGTGGGGAAAATCCCACGGCCGGGCGATCCGGCATCGCATGGATGCATTCGTATGCCGGAGGAGTTTGTGCCGACGTTGTTTGATAAGGTGAAGGTGGGGACGCCGGTAAAGATCAGATACTGAGCTTAGGAGCTTGGGTGCGGGAGCCTGAAGGTCTTAAAGTCTGAAGGTCGGAAAGTCTTGAAGACGGAGGTTGGAGAGTGGGTGCAGATTTTTTGAACCACGAAAGGCACGAAATACACGAAAGTGGAGAATGTATAGGGTGGTGGGATGTGGGGTAGATTTTTTGCCTTGGATAACGAGGGTTAGGTTGTCTTAGCTCCTTTTCGAACAAGGACATAAAGTATCGGGGTGAAGATGAGGCCGAAGAATGTGACGGCGATGGTTCCGAAGAAAACGACCGTTCCGAGGGCTTGTCGCATTTCGGCGCCGGGGCCAAAGGCGATGAGGAGGGGAACGACGCCGAGGATGAAGGCCATGGAGGTCATGACGATGGGGCGGAGGCGGAGTCTGGCGGCTTCGGTGGCGGACTCGAAGCGGGATTTGCCTTCGTCTTCGAGTTGTCGGGCGAACTCGACGATGAGGATGGCGTTTTTGGAGGCGAGGGCGATGAGGACGACGAGACCGACCTGGGTGAGGATGTTGTTGTCCATGCCACGGAAGTAAACACCCCAGATGGCGCCAGCGAGGCAGAGAGGGACAGTGAGAATGACGGCGAGCGGGAGACCCCAGCTTTCGTATTGTGCGGTGAGGAGGAGGAATACGAACAGGACGGCGATGAGGAAGACCATGAGTGCGGAGCTGGAGTTGTTGGTTTCCTCGTAGGCGATTTCCGTCCATTCGTAACTGATGCCGGGCGGCAGGATTTTTGCGGCGAGTTGTTCCATTTTTGAGATGGCTTGACCGGTGCTGACGCCGGGTGCGGCGGCACCGATGAGGTCGGCGGATGTGTAAAGGTTGTGGCGGACGACGCGATCCGGGCCGGTGGCTTGGCGTGTTTCCATGATGGAGCCGAGTGGCACCATGTCGCCGGATGCGTTGCGGGTTTTGAGTTTTGCGATGTCATCGAAATCGTCGCGGAAGGGGCTGTCCGCCTGGGCTGTGACGCGGTAGGTGCGGCCGTAGAGATTGATTTCATTTACGAAGGATGAGCCGAGGTAGATTTCGAGGGTTTGGAAAAGGTTTTCGAGAGGGACGTCGAGCATGAGGGCTTTTTCGCGATTGATATCTGCGTAGTATTGCGGGCCGGCAGAGGTGAAGGGGGTGAAAGCCTGGGCGATGTCGGGATCGGCGCCTGCGGCACCTGCGAGTGCCCAAGTGGCGTTTTCCAGTGCGTTGTAGCCGAGACCGGCGCGGTCCTGGACTTGCATTTTGAAACCGCCGCCGGTTCCGAGGCCGCGGACGGTGGGAGGTGGGATGACGATTCCGAAGGCATCGACTTTGCGAATGGCTTCGGTGAGTTTTTGATAGATGACATCGCCACTGGGGCGGTCTGCGAATGGTTTAAAAACAGGAAAGAGAACGATGGAGTTGGTGGCGTTGGAGAAGGTGGCGCCGTTGAAGCCCGCGAAGCCGACGACGTGCTCGACGCCTTCGACATTGGCGACTAGTTCGTTGAGTTGTTTGGTGATTTCATTGGTGCGTTCGAGGGAGGAGCCGGTGGGTAGCTGGGCGGCGACGATGGCGTAGCCTTGATCCTGGGGTGTGATGAATCCACCGGGCACTGATTTGAATCCGAAGCCTGCGATGGCGATGAGTCCGAGGTAGAGGATAGCCATGACGATACCGAGCCTGAGGCTGCGACGAATCAGGGCGGTGTAGCCGCGGTTTGTAGCATCGAACGCGCGGTTGAAGATTTTGAAGAACCAGCCGAACAGGAAATTGATGAGGCGAGCGAGGAGGTCTTGTTTTTCTGATTTTTTTCTCAGGAGCAAGACGCCGAGCGCGGGGCTGAGGGTGAGTGATACCAGGCTGGAGATGACCGTTGAGGTGGCGATGGTGAGAGCGAACTGGCGGTAGAACTGGCCGGAGATGCCGGTGAGGAAGGCGGTGGGTATGAAGACGGCGAGAAGGACGAGGGTGGTGGCGAAGATGGCGCCGCTGACTTCCTTCATGGAGCGTTGAGTCGCCTCGCGGGGAGGGTAGCCTTCTTCGAGATTTCGCTCGATGTTTTCGACGACGACAATGGCGTCATCGACGACGATGCCGATGGCGAGGACGAGTCCGAAGAGAGTGAGGTTATTGATCGAGTAACCGAAGATCTGCATGACGGCGAAGGTGCCGATGAGGGAGACGGGAATGGCGAGGACGGGGATCAAAGCGGCGCGCCATGACTGGAGGAAAATAATCATGACCAGGATGACGAGAAGCACGGCCTCAAACAAGGTGGCCATGACCGCGTCGATGGATTTGTCGATGAACTGGGTGGGGTCGTAGATGATGTCGTATTCGAGGCCGTCGGGGAAATCTTTCTGAAGTTCGTCCATTGTGGCGCGGATGGCAGCGGAGGTTTCCAGAGCGTTGCTACCGGGGCTTTGGAAGATGGGGAGTGCGAGGGTGGGGCTACCATCGAGGTAGGCGTTGACGTTGTAATCGAGAGCGCCGAGTTCGACGCGTGCGACATCGGCGAGGCGGACCAGGCGATCGTTGTCGCCGGTTTTCACGACGACGTTTTCGAACTCCTCTTTTTCTGTTAGACGACCTTGGGAGGTGACGTTGATTTGGAAGGGGACTTTTTTATCGAGAGGTTCCTGACCGATGGTTCCGGCGGCGATTTCGACGTTTTGTGTGCGGAGGGCTGCGATGACCTGATCTGCGGATATTTTGTAGAAGTCCATGCGTTCGGGATCGAGCCAGATGCGCATGGAGTATTCGCGGGCGCCGAAGAGGCGGACTTCACCGACGCCATCGATGCGGCGGAGTTTTTCACTGACCTGAAGGAGGGCGTAGTTGGAGATGTAGCCGAGATCGAAGGTGCCGTCTTTGGAAAACATCTGGACGACGAGAAGAAGGTCTGGCGAGGATTTCTGGACGTTGACGCCGATGCGGCGGACAGATTCGGGGAGGCGTGGTTCCGCGAGGGCGACGCGGTTTTGGACGAGGACTTGTGCTTTATCGAGATCGGTGCCGAGTTTGAAGCTGACGGTCAGGCGGTAGGTGCCATCGGCCGTGCTCTGTGAGTTCATGTAGAGCATGTCCTCGATGCCGTTGACTTCCTGTTCGATGGGAGCGGCGAGAGCTTTGGCGATCGTGTCGGGAGTGGCGCCGGGGTAGTTTGTGGTGACGATGACAGTGGGAGGGGCGACTTCCGGGAATTGAGCGACCGGGAGGTTGAAATATGAGATCGCGCCGATGAAGACGATGAGGATGGAGATCACCGTTGCGAAGCGCGGTCGATCGATGAAGAAGAAGGAGAAGTTTTTCATTCGTTGGGAGACTTGTTAGAGCTCATAGGAACGTCGATGGGAGAGATGGGCATCTCGGGGCGCAGGAGTTGGAGTCCGGAGACGGCGATTTTTTCGTCTTTGCTGAGGCCGGATAGGATGACGCGCATGTCGCCATCGAGGATGCCGGTTTCGACGAAGCGGCGTTCCAGCGTGTTGTTGGGAAGAAGCACCCATGCGAAGCGTTTGTCCTGATCGAATCCGAGTGCGGCGTCGCGAACGAGCAGGCGTTCTTGCGGTTTGCCGAGTGGTATGCGAACGCGTGCGAAGAGGCCGGGTGTGAGGAGTCCGTTTTCATTTTCGACCAGAGCGCGCATCTGAAGAGTGGCGGTGTTGGAGTCGAGTTGGTTTTCGGTGAAATTGATGACGCCTTTGAAATCGAAGTCATCGCTGTCGGACAAAGCGATTTCGACGGGGGTTGAGTTGTTCTCGCGGCCATTGGATTCGTCGTTGAGGAACATGCGGGTCATTTGGAGGACGCGGCGTTCATCGACCTCGAAGTTGCAGTAGATGGGGTGATGAGGGACGATTGTGGTGAGGAGGGTGGCACCGGAGTTTCCGCCGTTGATGAAGTTTCCGGCGGTTACGTTGAAGCTACCGGCGATGCCGGAAATGGGTGCCTTGATGTCGGCGAATTCGCGTTCTAGCTCCGCGCTGCGGAGGTCTGCCTGGGCGACCAGAAGATCGGCTTCGGCTTGTGCGAATTCACTTTTCCGGGTGTCGAGTTCTTCTTTGGAGATGGCGTTTTTTGTAATGAGATTTTCCGCGCGTTCCAGTGCGCTTTGGGCCAGTTTGAGTTTCGCGGTTGCTTGTTTTTCAACGGCTTCGGCGCGGGCTTTCGCGGCATCGAAGAGGCGAGGGTCGATGCGGAACATGAGATCGTTTTTATTGATTTTCTGGCCTTCCTTGAAGTGGACGGATTCGAGGTAGCCGCTGACGCGAGCCTGGAGTTTTACTTCTTCGACGGGGCTGAAGCGACCTGTGTAGATTTCCTTGAGGGAGATTGTTTTCGTTTCTGGAGCAGCGACCTGAACCGGCATGGCCTGGGGTTGACCAGCGGCGTCTTGTTTAGGTCTGCATTGGATGAGAAGAAATGCGGTGAGCAGGAGGATGAGTGGTTTCATGGATGATGTTGCCGTTGTTAGATTATTTGGAGAAGCCGCCGCCGAGGGCTTTCATGAGCTGGACGGTTGCGGCGTAAGAGCGGCCGCGTGCCTGGACTTCGTTGAGTTGTGCGTTGAGCAGTTCGCGTTGGGTATCGATGACTTCGAGGTAGCTTGCGATGCCCTCTTTGTAGCGGGCGTTGGAGATGTCGAAGGCTTTTTTGGAAGCGGCTACGCTGTCCTGTTGCGCGGCGATTTCGTTGATGGATGCGCGGCGGGAGGCGAGGGCGTTTTCGACGTCTGCGAAGGCGACGAGGACAGTTTGTTGGTAGTTGGCGAGGGCTTCCTCGTGTTTCGCTTTGGCGAGTGCGAGATCGGCGTTGCGGCGCAGGCCTTGGAAGAGAGGGAGATCGACCTGGGGGCCGATGGAGAACTGGCTGCTGGAGTATTTGAGGAAGTCCGAGGATTTCACGGAGCTGAGGCCACCGGAGCCGATGAGGGAGATTTTGGGATAGAATTGAGCGGTTGCGATGCCGATTTCCGCGGAGCTTGCGGCGAGTCTGCGTTCCGCGATGAAGACGTCCGGGCGTCTGCCGAGAAGTTCGACGGGAGAGCCTGCGGAGACGGATGGGGCGTTGCGGCTGATGGATTTTTGAGGGATGGAAAAGTTGGATGCGTTTCTGCCTGTGAGGACGGCGATGGCGTTTTCCAAGGCGGCGCGGGGGCCTTGGAGGCTGACGAGTCGGGCTTTCGCGCTTGCGAGTTCTGCTTCGGCTCTGGCGACATCGGCTTCGCTGGAGGTGCCTGCGTTGAAGAGATTGCGGGCTATGTCGAGGGATTCCTGGCGGGTGGTGAGGGCTTTTTTTAGGACGTCTGATTCGCTGTCGATGAAACGGAGTGCGAAGTAGTTGCTTGCGAGCTGGGCTTGCAGGGAGAGTTTCACTTGGTCGACGGAGATTTCCGCAGCGTCGGCGCTGGCTTGGCCGGACTCTATGATGCGGCGGACGCGGCCCCAGAGATCGATTTCATAACCGAGGGACATGGAGACGCGGTAGTCGTTGTAGTAGGTTTGCAGTCCGCCGGGAGGGCCGCCGCGATCGGATTCCGTGCCGCGATTTCGGGATGCCGAGCCACTGCTGGTGACTTGAGGATAGATCAGGGAGCGGTCGATTCCGAGTGCGGCGTAGGCTTGGGAGCGTCGGCTCTCGGCGGCGCGGAGGTCGAAATTTCCATTTTCGAGATCGGCCATTAAAGAGTTGAGTTGGGAATCGCCGAAGGTGCGCCACCAGTTTTTGCTGATACGGGATGAGTAATTCGGGTTGAAGTTTTTGAAATTTTTTGCGGATTCCGTATCCGGAACCGAATGATCGGGGCCGACCATTTTGCAGGAGCCGGAGAGGAAGATGAGAGCGATGGCGGAGCCGATGCGGGGGAAGAGATGAAGTTTCAAAATGCGGGGCGTGTGAGTGATCAGGCGAGTGCCTTTTTAGTTTTGGGGGTGGACTGGTAGGAGGCGATGCGTTGTTCGAGCATGGTGAGGGCGAGTTCCATGGGTGCGGTGGATTTGCAGATGGTAGCGCGTTGGATGGCGCCGGCCCAGAGGTCGCGGAAGATTTGGGCTTCGTGGTGGGAATCCACATTTTTGGAGATGTGGCCTAGTGTTTTTGCCTCATCGAACACGCCGGCGAGGAGGCCGAGCCATGTTGCCATCCCTTCGGCGAGGACTTCACGCATGGGTTCACTGAGATCGGTGACTTCGGAGGCGAGTTTTAAAACGAGGCAGGGGCAGCGTTGGCCGTTTTCCTCGAATTTCTGGATGGAGGTTTCCAAAAAACTCATGAGGCGAGGCATGGGGCGTTTCTCGAATTCATCGGAAAACAGGGCGTGGTTTTTTTCATCCGTGGCGACGCCGATGTAGTGTTTGAGCAGCTCGACGCCGAAGTGTTCTTTGGATTGGAACCAATGATAAAATGAGCCTTTGGGGACGCCGACCGCATTGAGGATTTCGTTCAGGCCGACGGAGTGGAAGCTGCGTTTCGACATGATTTCCTCGGCCGCTTCGATGATGCGTTCTTTGGTATGGGGTTGGCTCACGGCGGGATGATTAGACCAGTCGTCTAGTGGATGCAAGAGGGATTTCCGGGAAAAGCTGAAATGCTGAGAGATGTTCGTGGAGATGGATTTTACGGATTATCGCAGTCTCCGAAGTTTGTGGCTAACGGTCTAACAGACAAAGATGGTTCGGAAAGTGGAGAGAACTCTTGGCAAGCCTTCTACGGGGATAGGTAGTAATCCAATTCTCTCAAGTACGGTGTCTTGTTGAATGAGTGATGAGTTTTTGAGGACTTCAACAAGGCCCAGATCTTTTGGGCGACCGACGAGAATTTTTACCGCAGCGAGGTCATGTGGATCGAGGGCGAAGGCTGATTCCAGGCCGGGGATATTGGAAAGACGTTCTCTCCAACCGTTTGGTAAAGTGTTGATGATGGAATCCCGGAGTATGTCCGCATGATAGCCGTGAATGCGGTAGTATGCACGATCCTCTCCAAGGGCTTCATGGAGCATGATCGAGGTTAGTTCGTCGAAAGGATCAGCCAGAATGTCAGCGTCGAAGGTTGTGGAAAGGGCTTGGCCCGGATTTCCGAGTTGAGGGAAGTGAGCGAGCAGAGAGGAGGAGCCGAGTACGATGATGGTTTTTTTTTCAGCGAGCGTTTGTGCTGAACGAATGATGTGTTGCAGGGCTTCCAGATTCATCGGATTTACGTAGGTGGTTCCAGTCCGACGAAGGGTGAACAGGATTTGATGGGGAAGGAATCGTGGTTGGATTCAGCGAGAAAATTGATGAATTCGGCGAAGGCTTCGGGAGATTGTTGGGCGTTGTGAATTCGTTGTTTCCAGTCGAGGATGGGAGAGGGGTGGACTCTGCCGAGGTCTAGCCAGCGTTGGATATTTTCTAGGGCGATGTCGAGATTCTTGGGGTTTTTTTCGACAAGTCGAGCGATGCGTTGCCAGCGCAGGGTGCGATCTTCGCGGAGGAAATGGTGATCGTCCTGGATGGGTTTCACATGTAAAGGGTGCGATTATTTGAATGCGTAGGCAAGCTGCATTCGGGGTTGGCATGTTTGGGAATCTAACGAACCAAGCGGTTGCGGGAAGAGGAAAATATCAATGGTAATGTTGTGGGTGTGGTAAAGTTCCTAGTTGGCTAGTTTTCAGGGAAGAGAGGGTGATACTGGGTTTGGGGTGTGGGGCTGCGGCGGGGGGTGGGAGGAGAGGAGGGGTTTGCTTGCCTGGGGAATATGGTGATATTTTTCCAAGGGCGCTGCCCTTGGCTGGTATGTTGTGCTCCTTTGGGGCTGGGATTTTTTTTCCTGAAAACTTCCAACTAGCAAACTTCTTCAGAGATTGAGGAAGGTTTGGAGCATTTGTTTGCCGTGTTCGGTAAGGATGGATTCGGGGTGGAATTGGACGCCGTGGACGGGGTGTTGTTTGTGGCGGAGGCCCATGATTTCGTTTTCTGCGGTCCATGCGGTGATTTCTAGGCAGTCGGGGAGGGTATCGCGTTTGACGATGAGGGAGTGGTAGCGTGTGGCCTCGAAGGGGTTGGGGAGGCCTTGGAAGACGCTGGTTCCGTTGTGGTGGATGGGTGAGGTTTTGCCGTGCATGAGGCGGTCGGCGCGGACGACATCGCCGCCGTAGACTTGGCCGATGGATTGGTGGCCGAGGCAGACGCCGAGGATGGGTGTGGTGGGGCCGAGTTGGCGGATGAGGTCGAGGGAGATGCCTGCTTCGTTGGGTGTGCAGGGGCCGGGGGAGATGCAGATTTTTTCGGGGGCGAGTTTTTTCACGTCATCGACGGTGAGGGCGTCGTTGCGGAAGATTTTCATGTCGGCACCTAGTTCGCCGAAGTACTGGACGAGGTTGTAGGTGAAGGAGTCGTAGTTATCGAGGATGAGGAGCATAAATTTTTAAAATTCAATTTTCAAATTTCAAATCTCAAGGAAGAGGAATTGGATTCAGTGGTAGATGTCTTTTCTGTGGGTGGTTTTTACACTGAGAAAAAATATTGGAACCACGGATGGACAC
>JBGSRM010000191.1:0-3467 GCA_041737575.1 Akkermansiaceae bacterium | reverse complement strand
GATGCGGGAGATGATGCTTTGTTTGACGGTGTCGGGTAGTTCATCCGTCATGTCGGTGGTGATGAAGCCGGGGGCGATGGCGTTGCAGGTGACGGCGCGTCCGGCAAGTTCGCGAGCGACGGCTTTGGTGAAGCCGATGAGGCCGGCTTTACTGGCGGAGTAGTTTGCTTGTCCCGCATTTCCGATGAGACCGATGACGGAGGCGATGTTGATGATGCGTGAGTTTTCACCTTTCATGAGGGGACGCATGAATGCTTTTACGGTGTTGAAGGCGCCTTTGAGATTGGTATCGAGGACGGTGTCCCAATCTTCTTCTTTCATACGCATGATGAGGCCATCGCGGGTGACTCCGGCGTTGTTGATGAGGATGGAAATCTGGCCGAGTTCATCCGCGACGCGTTTTGCCGTCTCTTGCACGGCGGCATGATCCGCGACGTCGACGGCGTAAGCGACGCAGCTTTCAGGGTATGATTTGTTGATTTCTTCGGCGGCGCTGCCACAGCTTGATTCACTGCGGCTGATCAAGGCGACCTTTGCTCCTTCTGCCGCAAAGGAGCGGGCGATTTCCTGTCCTATGCCTCTGCCGGCACCGGTGACAACTACGATTTGATCTTTGAACTTCATTTTTTGGTAAGGGCTGTGATGGGTATTTCAGACGAATTTCGAGAGGAGTCTTGCGAATCCTTCGAGAGCGGTCGAGTAATTCTCATTGAGGGTGTGGTCTGGTTCGATGCGGGAATCTGGTGAAGGTTTGCAGAAGGCAGCCTGGAGAGATTCGAGATCGTTGCCGTGTGCTGTGGCGGCGATGAGCGCGGCACCGAGGGCGGCGGAGTTCGCGATTTCCAGACGCTCCACCGGGGCTTGGAAAACATCGGCTACGACTTGGGCGATGCCGTCGTTTTTCGATGCTCCTCCGGTGAGGAGGATCCGATCGTTTTTCACGTCCATCCACATGGAGTGGAGTTTCATGTTGAGGAACTGGCCTTCCAGCAAGGAGCGAACTCTTGTTTCGGGAGAGGGATTTTCAGAGAATTCCGTGACGGGGGAGGTGAAATTGTAACGCGGAGTGATTTCAGGGCCGTAGAAGGGGAGGGTGACGTTTTTCCCAGCGTATCGGGTGGTTTCAGCCATGGTTTCTTTTTCAAAAAACGACCAGTCCACGCTCAGCTCATCACGCAAGGCTTCACGAGCGAGGGAGCCGTTACGGAAACAGATCAGGGACATGAATCCACCAGCCGGATTTCCGAATACGTGGCCGTAGCCCTTGGGATCTGTCTTGGCCTCGGACATGGCGGCGAAGAAGGTGTCGCTGGTACCAAGAGAAATGACGACCTGTCCGGGTGTGGTCGCACCCATACCTACCAAGGATGCGGGGTTGTCACCGGTGAATGGACAGATTTTACAATTACTAGAAAAGCCGTATTTGATTGAGAAGTAGGGAGCTATGTTTCCTGAGGGTTTCAGACAGGAAACTGCGGGAAGAAGTTTTTCTCCCAAACCGGGTGCCGTGGCTTCGAGGAGTTCCTCATCCCAAGCGAGAGTTCCAAGGTCAAGCAGGTTCATGCCTGCGCCGTCACCGAAGTCGATACCTACGGATTTTCCAGCAAGGACGGATGGAATCAACGAACTGACCAAGTGGATGCGAGAGGTGGCAGCATAGGCGGGCGGAGATTCCTTGTAAAATTTTCTGATCTGGGGACCGGTAAATCGCTCGGTGGCGACGGAGCCGGTTCTTGCGCAAACCTCGGCCGGTCCGCCGAGAGCGGTTGTGATTTCCTCACATTCCGCAGTGGTGGAGGTATCCATCCATATCGGGGAACTTTTCCGGGTGAGAGTATCCGCAAGCTGGGATGAAAGTGATTTCGAGGGATTTAAATTTGATAATTGATGATCGAAATCTTTTGAAAAATAGGCAGAGCCGTGTTGTTGTCCGGAGCCTGCGATCACTTGGATCGATGATAGATCCACTTTTCCTTTTAGTTTAGTGAAAAGCATATCAAGCGCATCCAGCCACATCATGGGATCCGAGTGCACTTCACCGTTCAATCCTCCGGGTATAAAGCCGCTGGGTGCACCATAATCAGGGAGGTCTTTGCCGAAGTTCACCGTCTCCTCCGCAAGCACCATGCCGGATGATGTATCGATTAGAAGGGCACTAAGCGACTGGGTGGATGAATCAAGACCGAGATACATGTCGTCAGTGTTTTGGTCAGCCGAGATGTTTCAAGTACGAAACAAAAAAAGAGCGGCTACCGAGGTAGCCGCTCCAGATTTTTTGTTTAGCTGTTTAAGCTGTTTCGATTAGAAGCTAACGGAAAGCACTGCGCCACCGAAGAACTCGTTGTTCGAACCTGCCCAGAAGCTGTCTTCCGTAAACGCCCATGAATGAGCGACGTAAGGGGAGAGCGTAGCAGTTTCGGTGAATGCCCAGTCAAGACCAACTTTGAGTTGGGCGTGGCTGAAGTCACCTTCTTCGATGAGGTAGCCAAGAACAGCTGCTGTCTCAAGGCTAACGCATGAGGTGAGCTCCCAGCTTCTGCTCGAAGCGAGTTGGAGATAACCACCTGTGCCGGAACCTGCGTCTTCGATTTCCCAGAAGTAGGTAAGGGAGGTATCGAAGCCGAAGAGCTCCTTGGCTACGGAGAAGTAAACTTCTTGGCTGTCCTCAAGTGGATTAAGGATAGCATTTCCGTTGCCTTGTGGGAACATGTAGTAGATGTATCCGATAGCCGCGGTGAAGAAACCGAGGTCACGTGACACTTCGAGGCTGAGGTCAAGCTCGTCGGTATCTGCATCGAAGCCTGGGAAAGCGACAGCGTTGTTTTCAAACGTGCCGTACCAAGCACCGGCTTTGAGACCGAAGCCGTTCCACTCGGTGGAGGCGGAAACGCCTGCATCTACGAGGTGATCGCCAAAGTCGATACCGCGGAAGATATATCCGCTGTGGTATCCGGCGTAGATTTCATATTCGACTTCAGCCGAGGCGTTGCCAGCCACGAGGGCGGAGGCAGCGGCCAGGGCGCCAATTGTTTTGCAGTAGTTTTGCATAGTTTTTAGTTGTTTGTTTCGTTGCTGTTTACGTCCCAGACTGAATCGCATTCGATACAGAAAAGGATGTGTTGTTCAGGAAGCATTCAGTGTACCAAAGGTAGCTGGACTTTTCCTGAGGGAGATATTTAACTCTCCTGAAAGAACTGTCCAGACAAAAAATTTGGTGCATGGATGTAACCCGCACGGGATTGAGTTAAAATTGGCCACGGATTCTGGCAAGTTCTTTTTAAAATTTTCTCTCTGAATAATTAGCGGAGAGGGTTGCAGCCCCAACTTGGCAAGGGAATTTCCACTTTGGCACGGCCATTGCTTTGGAAACAAACACTGAAGTCGAACCAAACAAATCGACTCAGTAAATATCCGACAACCCCGACCATTATGATCAGAACAAAAGTAAAGACATTGCGAGCGCTCGC
>JBGSRM010000167.1:0-14161 GCA_041737575.1 Akkermansiaceae bacterium | reverse complement strand
GTTGGGGATTTTTTTGTAGCCGTATTCGTTCTGATTTATGAGGCCTGGGGCTTTGACTTCCTCGGTGCCGTTGACGAAGAATGAGGCTTCTTTTTCCTCATGGAATTCAGATGCCCATGCGGCTTTGATGTAGATGGCGTTGGTGAGGACGAGGCGGGTGTCGGTGTCGATGCAATCGGCGGGGATGAGGTCTTTGATGCGGTCGTTGGTTTGTTTGGCGACCCAGTTGTTGATGTGGACGCGGGATGGTTCGGGTTCAGTTTTGAAATTCAGGATCTCTAGGGGAGCGCTGTAGGTTTTGGCGACGAGGTCGAGGAAAGGTTTCTCAAAAGGGTATCCGTCCTGGCCGAAGAGGCGGTTGGCGGCGTTGATTTCGAGGGCGGTGTTGGGGCCTCCTTGTTGTTCGGATTTTTTGACTTGTTCGCGGCTTTTTTCGGCGAGGTCGGTGAGGCTTTTTGCGATGTCGGCAAAGCCGGCGTGGACGGCGGCTTCGTCTTCGCCGAAATGGAGGGTAGCGGCCATTTCGTCGCGGGTTTTAGCGGCGGCACCGGCGTAGGTCATGGCGAGTGCGCTTTGGATCGACCATGGGGAGGCGAGTTGGTTGCCGCCTTGGGCAGAGAGGCGTGCGTGGAGTTCGAGGCCGAAGGTGTTGATGCTGTCGGCGGCTGGGTTGGGTTCCGCGTAGGCGGCGGAAGTGAATATGGCGGTGGCGATGAGGGTTTTCTTCATGGAGATTTGGAGATACTTTTTATATATCCCAAACGGTTTTATCCTACCATGAAAATCACGAGACGGCCGAAGTATCAGCCGCCGGTGCGGGGGGGGCGTTTTTTCTTGGGGGTGACATCGCGCATATCGGTGCCGCCGGATTTGGCGCGTTGCTGCTGGAGTTTTTGCACTTCCGCTTGTTTTTCCGCCATGCGCTGAACCCAGGATTTCTTGCCGCCGTCCTTGCGGGCGACGAGTTCGGGTTCCGGGAGTTTGTTCATGAAGTAGGTTTGCGCGATGGAGAAGATGTTTTGAGTGGTCCAGTAGAGGGCGAGGGCGGATGCGTAGCCGTAGCAGAAGAAGAAGAACATGAGCGGCATGAACATGATGATGCGCTGCTGCATTTTGTCTCCCGTTTTGGGCATCATGGCAATTTGAAGGACGCTGGTGACGGCCATGACGATGGGGAGGAGGTTGATGTCGAAACCAGCAAAGGTAGCGACGGTGTCGGGTTGTGAGAGGTCCTTAACCCAGAGGAAGGGTTGGCTGCGGAGTTCGACGGCGTAGTCGAGCATTTTGAAGAAGCCGAAGAAGATGGGGATCTGGATGAACATGGGGAGGCAACCGCCGAGGGGGTTGATGCCGTATTTGCGGTAGAGACCCATCATCTCGGTGTTGAGTTTGGTAGGGTCGTCGGGGTATTTTTCCTTGAGCTCCTTCATGATGGGCTGGAGCTTGGACATGCGTTTCATGACGCGAGTGGATTTCGCGTGGAGCGGCCAGATGAGGATGCGAACGATGATGGTGAGGAAAATGACCGAGAGGCCCCATGATTGGGTGGTCGAGAAGTTATCGATGAGGTTGTGGAGGTTGTTGAGGAGCCAGTTGAGGGGGCGGGATACGAACCAGAACCATCCGTATTGCATGACCTCGCCCCAGCCTTTTCCTACGGCTTTGTTGTTGTCGAGCTTGCGGAGCATGGTGTTGTCCTTGGGGCCGGTGAAGATGTTGTAGTCGAAGGATGTCATGCTGCCGGGCGCGACGCTGAGGGGAGGAAGGGCGATGGATGCACGGATGGCAGGGAGGGAGGGTGAGTCTTTGGACAGGTTGATCTGTTGCTTTTTCCCGGTAACGATGGTGAGGGCCGGGTTTTGCGGGCGGATGATGGTGGTGAAGAACTGGTTGGTAACGCCGGCATAGATCACGTTTTCCTTCGAGGGGCTGGGGAAGGAGGCTTTTTCGGATGAGAACCATGGTTTGAAGGCGGAGGTATCCTTGAGGTGCATTTCACCATCCTCAAACCAGAAGAAGCCGGTGTGTTTGGAGTTTTCGCCTTTATGGAGAGGGGCGGCGGTGCCTAGGAAGAGACCGTAGGTGGAGAGTTCGAGGTTGGCGGTGGTCTGATTGTCTATTTCAACTTGCAGTTTGATGAAGTATTCTTTTCCGGGAATATCGTCGGCCTGGAGGGTGAAGGTTTTTTTGAAGATGATGCCGGAAGGGAGTTGGGCGATGAAGACGGCGGATTTCCCGGGGATGGATGGGCCTGCTTTGTAAGTATAGACAGTGCTATCGAGTGTGGAGTCCGGGTTGACGAGGCCAGCGATGGGGCCGGGGGCGTGGAGGTTGATGCGGACGTTGGTGTTTTTATCGCCAACGTTTTTCTGATCCTTGAGTTCGACGTGTTTGATGCCGCCGCCGATGTTGGTGAGGGAGAAGGCTGCCTTGTCATTTTCGAGGACGATGATTTCCTCAGCGGCGGATGCTGGCGGGGGGATGACGGTGAGTCCGGGAGGGGTTTCTGCTGCTGGGGGTGAGGTAGTTTCCTCGGTCTTGGGTTGCTCGGTTTGCGGAGCGGGGCGTTTCGATGCGAAATGAAAATTGAGGGCAATGAGGATGCCGCAGATGACGAGAACTATCCAGGTTTTACGATCGTACATGGAAATTATGGAAAGGTGGTTGGTGGATTCGGGAAAGTGTTGGGAGGCGGTGCTTATGTGCTGCGGGTCTTGTGGTCAATGGCCAAGAGTTTGGAAAGGGAAATCAGGGGAGGATTTTGAGGCGGCGGCATTGGCGGAGCCAGTCGGCTTCGAGTTCATCGAAGGTGGCGGATTTGGCTTCGGAGCGGGCGATGGTGATGATGAAGCGTTTCGGATCGGAGAATGATTCCGCGTGTTTTTGCAGGCAGTGGCGTAGGCGACGGCGGATGAGGTTGCGATCGTGGGCTTTTTTTGCGGCGCGTTTGCTGGTGATGAAGGCCGCGCGTAGGGAGGGAAGAGCCGGGTCAGCAAGCGTGCTGACAATGACAAACCGGCCTGCTTTCGACTGGCCGGTTTTTCTAATACGGATAAAATCGCCGCTGCGGTTGATGCTGCTGGCGCGTGGGAGTTTCATGCGGGGTTCCGAAATGGCGATCCAGCGGAAAGCGATTGGATGCCCACGCTTTACTCGGCATTACTTACCGTGCTGGGTAATGTGGCGTTTGAAGTGAAGCTCGGCACCTTTGGGTATAAGACGCTTGCGGCCTTTTTGGCGACGGCGTTTGATAATGTCGCGGCCAGCTTTGGTAGCCATGCGGGCGCGGAAGCCGTGTTGTTGTTTACGGGTGCGTTTCGTGGGCTGATATGTGCGAAAGCTCATGGCGTGGTCTGTGGTGAAATTTAAGCACCTGTGTCAGGTGCGGGGGCGGGAGATTATGAGGATCAGGCTGCTTGTCAATGCGGCAGTGCATTCTTTTTTGAAAAAATTTACGCCTTGTCGCATGGGGAAGGGCTTGGTTGCCTAGTAAACACCGATGGCAGCCCCACAAAATACGATCGCTCTGGTTTATGACTATGACCAGACACTCAGTTCCAAATACATGCAGGATGATGTTCTGTTTCCCAAGTTCGGAATCGATCCGGCGCAGTTTTGGAAAAAATGCAATCATTTGGTGGAGGAACAGAGGTGGGATGGGGAGCTGGCATACATGAAGTGTTTGCTGGATTATTTGGGGATGGATCGGGTTACGAACTCGATGCTGACGGAGCTGGGAGCCGGGTTGAGTTTTTTCCCGGGGCTGCCCGAGCTTTTCGAGGATTTGCCGAAGGCTGCGTTATTACCGGAGCATGAGGCGGCCGGAATCAAGGTGGAGCATTATATTATTTCTTCGGGGCTGAAGGCGTTGCTGGAGGGTTCACGACTGAAGCCATACGTGAAAGAGATGTTCGGATGCGAGTTCGGCGAAGATGCGGAGGGTTTGATCAGTTTTCCCAAAAGGGTGATTTCGCACACGACGAAGACCCAGTTTCTTTTCCGCATCAACAAAGGAATGCTGCGTTATGACCAGGATGTGAATGATCACATGCCGCCAGAACAGAGACCGATTCCTTTCGAAAACATGGTGTATGTGGGCGATGGACCTACGGATGTTCCGTGTTTTACGGTCGTGAACCGGAACGGTGGGCATGGGATTGCGGTTTATAATCCGGAGGACAAGAGCGGGAAGTCTTTTCGGAAATGTTTTCAGCTGTGCACCCATGCCGGACGTGTGAAGCACATCGCGCCGGCGGATTATCGCGAGGGGTCGCATTTGTGGTTGTTGCTCAAGGAAATGGTGACTGAAATGGCGGATCGTATCATGCGTCGCAGGATCGAAGAAAGAGAGAAGGCGACGGTGGCGGCACCGACATTTTAAAGAACAGCATGTCAGACAATCATCATTTTCATTTTACAGGGATTTGCGGAACGGCCATGGGAGCGGTGGCCGCAGCCATGAAACGACGGGGATTTATGGTCACGGGCAGTGATACGAATGTGTATCCGCCGATGTCCGACTTCCTGCGTGCCGAAGGGATCACGATCGCCGAAGGCTACCGTGAAGAAAATATTCCGGAAGGCGCGGATGTGGTGGTGATTGGAAATGCGATTTCGAGGGGCAACCCAGAAGCGGAGGCCGCGCTCGATCGCAAATTGCTTTATCACTCCCTTCCCGAGGTCATGAAGGAGCATTTCCTCAGAGGGAAACGTAACTTTGTGGTCAGTGGCACGCATGGAAAAACCACGACATCCTCGATGCTGGCGTGGTTGTTCCGGCACGCAGGACATGACCCGGGTTTCATGATCGGCGGGCTGCCGAAAAATCTCGGGTGCGGAGCCCATTTTACGGAAAGCGACATCAACGTGCTTGAAGGCGATGAGTATGACACCGCATTTTTTGATAAACGCTCCAAGTTCCTCCATTACCTTCCCGAATGCGTGGTCATCAACAACATCGAATTCGACCACGCGGATATCTACAATGACGTCGAGGAGATCAAGCTGAGCTTCCGTAGGCTGCTGAATATCGTACCACGGAACGGGATGGCCTACGTAAACGGCGATGAGACAAACTGCCTTGACGTTGTGAAAGCAGCGCCTTGTCCGGTAACGACGGTTGGATTCGGCGAGAAAAATTCGCTGCGAATCATGGATGTCAAATACGATGAATCCAGTAGTTCTTTTTCCCTCGGAGGTGAAAGCTATACCGTGCCGATGACAGGAGAGTTCAACGTGCGCAATGCGGCAATGGCGGCGGCGGCGGCGAGATTCGGCGGTCTCACGGCATCGGAGATTGGCGAGGGGATCACCTCCTTTTCCGGTGTGGCGAGAAGGCAGGAACTCAAGGGTGAAAAAAACGGCATCAAGGTAATTGATGATTTCGCCCATCATCCCACGGCGATCCGGCTTGCGGTGCAGAGCATGCGTCAAAAATATCCGAAATCGAGGTTGTGGGTTCTGTTCGAGCCGCGGTCGAACACAACGCGCCGCGCTGTTTTTCAGAAAGAGCTGGCCGAGTCATTGGCCTTGGCGGATTTCGCAGTAGTTGCCGCGATACCTGATTTGCATAAAATTCCTGAAAATGACCGGCTGGATCCTGTTAGATTGTCTTCCGATATCGCTGCCATGGGCGGCCGTGGAAGGTATCTTGACGGAAATGACGCGATCATCGCTGAGGTGAAAGCACACGCCAAACCCGGTGATATCGTGGCTGTTCTGTCCAACGGAGGCTTCGGTGGAATACACAAGCGTCTGCTGGAGGAATTGTAAGCGAGCGATTTTCAGACCGTGCAGATTTGCACGGCTTGTCTGAGGCTTGCCAGCTTGTCAGGATGTTTGGGAATGAATTCCTGAGCCACATATCCTTTGTAACCTGTTTCCAAAATGGCCCGCATGATTGCCGGATAGTTCAGCTCTTGTGTTTCATCGATCTCATTCCGGCCCGGGACACCACCGGTATGATAGTGGGAAAAATAGGGGTGCTTTGAGCGGATTGTCGCGATGATGTCCCCTTCCATGATCTGCATGTGGTAGATATCATACAACAATTTGAAATTCGGGCTGGAGATGCGTTCAGCGAGAGCCACGCCCCAATCAGTTCGATCACACATGTAGTCCGGATGATCCACCCTTGAATTCAGCAATTCCATAACCAGCGTGATACCCAGTTTCTCCGCCAACGGCAGAATCCGTTCCAAGCCGATCGCACAGTTTTCCATACCCAGTTCATCATCCATACCCTCGCGGTTGCCTGAAAAACAGATGAGCTGTTTCGCCCCCACCGCCGCACAATCGCGCAACTTGCTTTCATAGACTTCTTGCAGGGCATCGTGGTGTTCAAGCCGATTGAAGGCTTTCTCAATCATGCCGACTTTGGTGCCCTCCTTCGTGATCGTGGTTGGAAATGTCACGACGGCGCACTCAAGCCCGTGTTTGTCCATGACGGCGAAGTCCGATGTTTCTAGTAGATCAATCGATTGCAAACCGATTTCCTTCACGGCAACGCAAAATTCCTCAAACGGAATATCCTCATAGCACCAGCGACAGACCGAATGATTGATGCCATGAATTACAGAATTTTTCAGATTACTCATGCCGTGATACTGCAACGCGCCTCGCGCGATGGACAAGCTCAAGACAGGTGCGCCGCACACTAATTTAATTAGCTTGTCCTTACAATTTTCTAGTCAAGCGGGCGCGGTATCTGCTAGAAAATGAAGATATGAACAGATGGATGGGGAATACCAGAGATCGATTCACGGTTGCAGATTTGGAGTTTCTCAGTGAGGTTCTCGCAGGCGATGACAACAAAGGATGCATGTTGAAATTATGGGAGGATCCCGATGCGTTGCGGGAAATGCTCGACCTGAAAGAGGTTTTCAGAGCGGTCTTGGATTCGCCTTCAACATTAAGGGTGTCACCAGCCTTTTACTTTTACATAGTGGTTCGACACGCCTTTGTGCAGGCGGATATCCAAGATGTGGATATGGCGGATTATGTAGCTGGTGTGTTCTCATCACGTGTGGGCATGCGTTCCAGTGATCCGTTTCAAGACATATCGCGTGGTTATACTCACGCTTCTGATTTCCTCGCGGTGATTTCCTCGGCACATGGCAAGCTGAAGTTTCATCTCCAGATTGCCGCTGGCAATCAATTCCTTGTGCTTACCGGTCTGTATCCAAGCTATATCGAAAAACGAAACCAACGGAGTGGAGCACCGGACATCCACTTTTATGAATCGTTCGCAAGCCGTGCCTACCAAAGCGCGGCTGATAATCCATATTCGCGGGAAAGTGCCATCCCTCGCAAAGTCCTCGGCTCTCTTGCCGAAATCATGCCTCAGGCACGTCGGTCTCTTAACCGCGTGGCGGAGGAGTTTGTTTTTCTGGGGGAATGAAATCGGCTGTTAGAAAACCCTGCGTTTCAATTCTTTTTCGCCTCCACTTTTTCATATCTCCAGCCGTCATCCTGCTTCTTCCAGTCGATTGCAATCACGTATTTTCCGGATAACGGTGTTCCCATCGGCAGTTCTAACAAGCAATCGACCAGCACTTCCACCCTGCCCTTGTCTCCCTCGATTGCAACGCTCCTGTAATCCAGAATTTTCATTTGAGAGCGTTTCGCATTCTGGCATATCCACGAAAACGCCGACTCTATCTCTTGCATGTCGAACTTTCCGTTAGCTTCCGAAACATCCGGGCTACTGATTGAAATTTCATCGGCCATCAGACCATTCATGGAAAACACCTTCGACTGACGGGTCGGCCCGGCTGATCCAGAGGAGATCGTCATGACATCCATTAGATGCTCCGTGCGCCGTTTGAGCACCTGCTCTGTGGAAAACCACCACATCCCGAGGGGAATCGAGATAATCAGAATGACGACAACGGCTATCAATGGTCTTTTCATGGCTGCTTGTTGGGATCGTAGAATATACGCACCTCTGCTTCTTTTGTGCCGAGAAGTTGTTGCGCGCGCTTCAAGGCATCCCGCGTGGAAATATTAGGATTCGAGGGCATGGTCAGGAAGATATTGCTCTCTCCTTGGCTGCGATCCGCGCCTTCTTGCAACAGCTCCAGAATTCCAGAGCGTTTCAAAACCTTGTAAACTTCCTTTGTTGCACCCGAGATCAACAAATGTCGGTTTTGTTTCCGCATGAATATCACCAACTCCTCAAGCGCCATCACACTGGTGGCGTCGAGATGTCTGGCGTTCTTCAATCTCAAGATAATCAACCGGATAGCCGGATCCGCAACCGTCCGCTGAATCTGCGTGCGAAACAACTCCGCCGCGCCGAAAAACAAATCACCTTCCACATGCACAATCGAAATTGCCGGCATCGGTCTGGCCTTGTTTCCTTCTCTTTCGCGCAACTCGCCTTCCTCGCTGAACTCATATTCACGCAGATAGGGTTTGCTTGCCTTGCGAAGGAATAGAGTGATGGAAATCGCCACCCCTATGAAAATCGCCACATGCAAGGGAGCTATAAGCGCGAAGAAAAAAGTCATTATGATCACCGCGGCATCGTCGCTTGTGGATCTTAGGCAGACACGTATCTGCTTCATGTTGAAGAGCGAAAATGAAATGGCGATAATCAGTGCCGCCAGAACAGACTTCGGTATATATCCAATCACGCCAAATCCCCACTCATCGGTAAAAGCGAACAGCACCACCAAAGCCAAGGTGAACAATCCCGTATAAACGGATGCCGCCCGGGTAGCCGCGCCTGAGCGGAAATTCAAACTGCTGCGTATGAGTGAGCCGGAAGCGGGCATTCCACCGGCAAAAGCGGAGCCTAGATTCGCCAAGCCTACCGATAGCATGTCTTGATTCACATCGGTCTTGTCACCCGTTTGCGAAGCGATCGTCTTCGCCATCACTGTGTTTTCAAGTGAAGCTAGAAAGGCAATGGCCAGTGCCAAGCCAACCAATGCGGAGATGTCCTTGAAAATTCCGGGGCGCAAAAAATCAGGCATGGCGGGCAATAAATCCGCCAATCCAAAGTTCTCAAAAGTCGCCTGATCCTTAAACGGACCAACATCGAAATGAATCAACGGCCCGTAGAGCAAGGACCCAAACAAAAGAGCTATCGAAAATGCCGGCCAATTCTTCTTCCACCGTTTGAACAAAAAATAGACCAATAGGGTTGTAATCCCCATCAGGATCGGCACCCACTGACTGTGTTTGATCACCGTTCCCATTTCCCAAAGCATGCCGAAGAACGTCGCCGTTTCCTCCGGCTTGAGGAAGTCACTCAGCCCCAGCAAGGTCTTCATCTGATTACCTATGATCAAAACCCCGGCACCGGCCATGTATCCGACAAGCACACTGCGTGAAACATACTGCAGCAGATCCGCAACCTTGAAAATCGCACCAACGATCGAGAAAAATGCGATCATGAACACCAACAATGGCAGTAACTGCGGGATGCGTGTCTGCATGTCGGGATGGAGCGCGAAAAAGCTGAACAACATGAACGCCGTCGCATTCGTGGGCCCTAACATATTGAAACGGGAACTCGCGAAAAGAGGCGCGATCATAGGAGCCACCGCGGCACATATCACCCCGTAAATCACATCAAGCCCGGCAATTGCAGAGTAGGCAATAGCCTGCGGCAGAGCCAACAACGTGCCGTTCACAGCCGCCCTCATATCCCCACCAAGTTTCAGCTTTGAATATTGTCCGACATTTCCAAGCTGCGGCAAAAAGGCGATGCGCTCGCTGGAAAAGTAGTCCCTCGCCTGCTTTCCTGCTTTCTTTATAAAAATACCAAAACCCATGATTCCATACCATGTTAGCGGAATCTCGCGCGCCTGAACAGCCACAACCCCAACAAAATGCACAAAACATTCGGTGCCCACAGCACTAGGGACGCTTCCCAATCTGTTTCAAACTGATCGGCCAGCACCGTGAAGAGGAAATAAAGAGTGCCTATCAACAAACTCAGCATCAACCCGCTCGAAGAGTCTTTGCGGCGGCTCTTCATGCCAAGCGGCACGGCGACACAAGCGAACGAGAGACACGCCATTGAAAACGAATAACGTTTCGTGATCTCCGCCCTCATGTTGACTTTTCTCTCATACTCCAATTCGGGATTCTGCTCGATATGCTTGCGGATTTCCTGGTTGGTCATGGCACTGGGCCTCACCTTTCGCGCCCGATCAGCTGCGAAATCGAACAACCATGGTTCCGCCTCGCTCGCAAAGGCCAACTCCGATGTCCCGTCTTCTTCTTTCGTTTCGATGAACGCATCAATCAATTTCAGCCGCAACTGTTTCCTGTCCTCATCCACAATGAGTGAAACGCTATTCGCATGCACATAAGCCTCCGCCCGTGCCTGTTTTCCATCTTTACCATCCGAAACCTGATAGAGGTGAAATCCCCTCAAAGCATCGCCATCCCGCTGCTCCACGAATACTTTCTGATTCTTGAATTTCGACTGAACAATTCCGGGATCCAACAGCGACCTCGGGTCGCGCTTCACCTGCTCATAGACCAAATCCGTCAAAGATGCCTTCGCGAGCGGCACCACATTCACATTGATCCAAAGGCACAAGGCTGAAAGCAACCCGCCGATCACAAAGACCGGTAACGCCAGACGCGTCAGACTCGTTCCCGCCACGCGAAAAGCCGTCACCTCGTGATCGCCGGACATTCTGCCAAAAACCAACAACACCGCCGAAAGAAACCCCCAGGGAATCGTGAACATCAAAGAAAACGGCAGCACATTGACCACGAACCTCAGCACCAACTCGGGCGGTGCGTTCTGCTCCACCAACAACGGCCTGGCCTGCTTGAACAAATTTCCCATCACCAACACCACACTCAACACCACCACCGCGTACACCGTCCCTACGATGATCTGTCTGGATATGTAGCGGTCAACCAAGCGCATGTCGCAGATTCACGACAAACTGCCCATCCTGCAAGTTGCAAGATTGATCCTGAGCATTTGTAGGAAAATTATTACTGTCATGACGCCAACCAATCTTTCCCCATTGCCCGTTTTCCATTTTAAATAAGGAAAAATCCCAACTAGTATGCCCACGTGCGCAACGTCTTAATTCTGGAAACCTCCACCGATACCGCCTCCATCGCGCTCGTCCTGAATGGAGAGGTCGTCTCCGAAAAATGTTTTGTTAGCGACCGTCGCCACAATGCCCTGCTGTTCCAGCCGCTGTCGGAAATTTTCCTGGAACATGGTCGACCCAAGCTCGACGGTGTCATCGTCGGCAGTGGCCCGGGGAGTTATAGCGGCACTAGGGTTGGCATCGCCGCAGCGCAAGGTGCGGCCCTCGTCTCCAATTGCATAACGGTCGCCGTGCCCTCCCTCCTCGCCACTCCGGAAGCACTTTCAGGAAAACCATGTCTTGCCGTTGGGGATGCCCGCCGCGGTTCCTACTGGCTGGCACACATAAAAGATCACTGCCTTACCGAAGCACCCCAGCTCATCGATAGCGATGGCTTTCTTCACGCCCTCGAAAACGCCAAAACCGGACATATTGCCACCTTTTGTATGAGTGCCATAAACGGCCATCATATTCCCATCACTTGCCCCACAGCGCAGGGTCTCTGGAGAGCATGGAACAACGCCCAGAATTCAACGCGTGAGCTGTGGGCCGCGGAAATCCCTCAACCGATCTACCTCGCGCCGCCACACATCACCGCCTCGAAAAAAGAAGTCTTCGGCGGCTGATCCAATACCGCCCCGCAACTCTCGGGAGCTACCCATGCCCGAAGAAATTACGGATTTTCCGAACGATCGATTGCTGCTCGGTGCCTGCCTGAGCCGTCGAACCGATAGCTTGCTCCGCCGCCCGGCTCAAACTCTCATCCCGGTTCAGCTTCCTCATTTCTAACGACTTTCCGATACGCTCCGCCAGTTCGGATCTTGTCAACATGAGCGGCGCGATGTGCGCCTTTGTGATTTCCAAAACCATTACATCGCCCAATGCCCTCACCGTCGCATTTCTCGGCTCACCGGTTACCAAAGACATTTCGCCAAACGAATCCCCTGCCCCCAAATTAGCTAGGATCACACGCGGTCCGCCTGTATTCCTGCCCACCACCTCCACCTTTCCATCCAAAATCAAAAACATCGATTCGCCCGCCTCGCCTCGGGTCACCAAAGCCTCCTTGGGACCGAAAATTTGCACCCTCCCCTTCGCGACAAGCTCTTCCGTCTCCTCCTTGCTCAGGCAACTCAGAATGCCACCATTTTGCAAAATACTCGCCGCATTCTTTCGTGCATCAACCAGATGCTGCGGCACATTCGGTGTCCGAATATCGAGTGAACGTATGGGAAACGGAATCCGCATATTTCTGCGCCCAAGCTCATACCACAAGCCGGTGCGAATATCATCGCAGGTAGCATTATAGAGGCGTGCATGAAGCATCCAAAAGCGCAGCTCATAAATAATCGATGACTCCGCAAAATCCTTGGTGAACACCACCGGCTCCGGATTTTCTATAACCCCCTGCGCCTGCTTCACCACCTTCAGCAAAACCTCTTTCGCCAGAGCCGGCGGCGTATCATAATCCAGACCTATCGTCAGCCTCACCCCGTGCTCAGGAGTGGGATAATTCAAATTTACAATCCTCGACTTCACCAACTCGCTATTCGGCAGCTCATAGGATACGCGGTCGTTATCGAGAAGCCGCGTCGAACGCCAGGATATCTCACGCACCTCCGCCCGCTTCCCTTCCGAACCCAACAACAACCAATCCCCCACCTTGTAAGCACGCGTCATGTGAATACTGAAACCCGCGATCACATTCGACAGCAGATCCTGCATCGCGAATCCCAAAATCACCGCCGCGATACCGGATGTCGCGAGAAAACCGGTAAGCTGCATTCCATAGCCCCACGCAAGAATCGCGGCAAAAACCACCAACAAAACCAGAAAACCACTCAACTGCCTGAGTATCTTCGGTATCTGCAATCCACCACGTCTTTCCAACAACCCGACCATCACGATCCGGTCAAACAAACCCCAGGCGAAAACAGCTCCCGCAAAAACCAGCACCGCCCCAAAATGCCCCAGCCAAGGTTGACCCGTGTAAAACACCTTGGCTCCCACCCAAAAACCCAGAGCCACCGCAAAAAACTGTAGCGAAATCACCGGACGTTTCTCAAATCTCTTGCAGAAAAAACCTATAACCAACCACACAACCAGCCAAACACCCAAAGCCAAGCCCACCGCTTCCGCCAACTTCACATCCAAAGCCATATCCCATTTCTAACCAATCCCCTCCCCTCTTGTCACGACAAGGTTGCGCTCAGAGCACCCGCGCGTTCCTGCCCTCGTCGATCAGCTTCCAAAAATGCTTCGATCCCGCCAAGGCCTCATCTTCTCCGAGCGGCATCTTCGCACGAAACAGAAAATCCGAAAACGTGTTCTTGTGCAAAACCCGATGCACCACCACCGCCCCATCCTTCACCTCAAAATAAAACCGGTAATCCAACGCACGGAACCGATGCAACACATGCCCATCCCGCTCAATCCTCCCGAAGCGGTCATTCTGAATATCATTCAAATCCTTCTCCGTCACACGGAACTCCTCCAACAGCTCAAGCTGCTCCAAAGTCCCCAAAGCGGAAATCTCCGCCGCACTGATTTCATTAAATACAATCTGCAACACGCCCCCATCCTAATCACCTCCCGCCCCCTCGTAAAAGCCGAAATCCATTTTCATTCCCTCCCCCGCAATCAGTGGTAGGCTTTCAAACGTTCGATCCATTCGTTGATCGCTTTGTTTCTCTGATCCAGAGAATCAATCAGATCGAAATCCGGTGCCAGCCATGCTGCTTCTTTCGAGTCGCGGGAACTCCAAGCGTGGTAGCCCACTCCCGGCGTGAGATAATACGCGATGAGGTCACAAACCCTGATTTCCACATTTTCCGTGGTCGTGCGTTTTGGATGGGAACCATCACGTCGATCCAAGGTCACGGGTCCCTCGTCCCGGCTGGCATGAAAAAGTAGTTCCACTTTCTCTGGAGTGAGCATGAGAGTCGCCTGAACGGTGGTGCATTGCAGCGCTTCGATGAGGGCTTTGCGGAATGACGGTAATTTCAACAAAGAGGAATTCCATGCGATACCATCATCCTTTGAATCGTATCTTTCCCACGGTCGATGAACGAAACTCAGCGGAGCATCAT
>JBGSRM010000143.1:0-3489 GCA_041737575.1 Akkermansiaceae bacterium | reverse complement strand
ATTATATCGAGTTGGGTGATGGGAAGCTGGGTGTGGTGGTGGCGGATGTTTCGGGCAAGGGTGTTTCGGCGGGGTTGTTGATGGCGATGTGCAGGAGTTTGTTGCGGGCGGTTTCGCAGAAGAATGATTCGCCGGCGGCGGCGTTGGCGGAGGTGAACCGGTATCTGTATTTGGATATTCGTGAGGATATGTTCATCAGTTTGATTTATGGGATTTTGGATTCGGATAGCGGGCGGTTCACGTTTGCGCGGGCGGGGCATGATCCGGCGTTGGTGAGTCGGAAGGCGAGCGGGGTTGTGGAGACGTTTCGCCCGAAGGGGATGGCGTTGGGGATTGACGGGGGAGATGTTTTTGAGCGGGTGACGAAGGATGAGGTGGTGGAGTTGGGTTCGGGGGATTGTGTATTGTTGTTCACGGATGGGGTGAAGGAGGCGTTGAATCAGGATGGTGAGGAGTTTGGAATGGAGAGGTTGGCGGAGGTGTTTCGAGAGGCGGCGGTTTTGGGGGCTGAGGCGTCCGTGAAGAGAGTGGAGCAGGCGGTTGAGCGATATACGGGTGAGGGGCCGCAGATGGATGATATTACGATTGTGGTGATTGAGAGGCGGTGAGTTTTTTGGATTGTTGTAGAGGCAGGAATGGGTTAATGTGCATCATGATTGAGATAGAGAATGTAAAAAAAGATTATGCAAATGATCCTTTGTTCCTTGAGGTCATGCATGAAGCCTTGAGTATACAGGATCGGTTTGCCGCAGAGCCGATTTATGCAAAAACGGGGAAAGGCTATTTGAAAAGTGTTGGGGTGGCTGAACTCGCAGACTTAAAGAAGCAACTGAAACGGGCGACCAAGCAAAAGTAGGCGATGGAAATGCGCCGATGGTTGGAGGCTTACAGTTGGGATTTTGTGACCGCACAAAATCAAATTTTATGCGAGCAAAAGTCGGCGCATCATGGGCCAACGAGTGATGGGCATGAGACATGCAAAGAACTGTGGCTGAGCAAACTTCAACAAGAAATTAGTCTTTTTGATGCGATCGATTTATGCAGGCAATGTCACCGCTTAGCTCCATTCACGAACTTCAATGGAAATACTTTCGCGGCGATTGCGCGGACAATTATCAAGAGGCTGAGCCTTGAGCCGAAAGAAGAGTTATTGATCCGCAGTGTGGCGGGACACATAGTTGCGGGTGTGGCGGGGGAGGAGGAGGTCAGGGCGTTTGAGGAATTTTGCAGGGGTTTTGGATGAAAGGGATTTCGGGTTGTGTGGGGGTGGGTTTGGGGTGAATATGGGGCATGGATGCGAATTGGAAGATGGGTGAGATTTTGGCGGCGTTACCGGGGGCGCGGCGGGCGTTGTTTGCGAGGTATCATCTGGGGGGGTGTCAGAGTTGTGCGTTTGATGATGGGGAGACGGTGGGGGAGTTGTGTGCGAGGGCGGAGCTGGATGCGGGGGAGGTGCTGGCGCATTTGCGGGCGAGCCATGAGCATGATCTGACAATGTTGATGGATCCGAGGGAGGTTGCGGCGAGGATGGAGGAGGTGCGTTTTGTGGATGTGCGGACGCGAGAGGAGTATGAAGCGGTGAAGATCGAGGGGGCGGAGTTTTTCACGCAGGAGTTGCAGCAGAAGTTATTTGCGGAAAAGCCGGAGGGGTTGGTGGTGCTCTATGATCACACAGGAAAATATGTGTTGGATCAGGTGGCTTGGTTCCGGGGTCATGGGATGGAGAATGCGTTTGGGATGAGGGGAGGGATTGATGCGTGGAGTTTGGAAATCGATCCGAAGGTGATGAGGTATCGGGTGGAGGTTTAATCTCCAAACTTCAAACTTTAAATCTCAAGGAAGAGGAAGATATTCAGAGGCGGGACGCCTTTGGCGCCGCTACATTGGTGGGAAGGGTTGGTCGGAGATTTGCCAGTCTTCGTTTTTTTCGGTGAAGGTTTTTAGGGCCCAGTCGTGGGGGAAGAGGGCGACGAGCCAGCGGTTGGAGTCGCGGGCGAGGGCGGTGCCTAGGGATAGGGAGGGGCGGGCTTCGGGGGCGAAGGGGTCGCCGTCTTTGGGTTTTAGCCAGCGGGCGATGGACCATTCGGCGGATTCGAGGCGGGTTTCGGCGGCGTATTCTCCTTCGAGTCGGTGTTGGAGGACTTCGAATTGGAGGGGGCCGACGGCACCGAGGAGGACGGATGAGGAGGATGCGGGGGCGTCGAGGAGTGCGAACTCGGAGGCGACGCCTTCTTTGAGGAGTTGTTCGAGGCCGGATTGGAAGCGTTTGTATTTGGCGGTGGATTTGTTGGTGAGGTAGGAGAAGCACTCGGGGGCGAAGCGGGGGATTTCGTCGAATTTGATGGAGGGTGTGGAGGCGAGGGTATCGCCGATGAGGAGGTCGTAATTTCCGACGAGGCCGACGACATCGCCAGCGTAGGCATCATCGACGGTTTCGCGGTCGCGGGCGAAGAGGCGTTGTGAGTTGGCGAGGCGGACGTGTTCGCCGGTGCGGGTGTTGATGACGTTCATGTCGCGCTCGAAGCGACCGGAGACGATGCGGATGAAGGCTATGCGGTCGCGGTGTTTCGGGTTCATGTTTGCCTGGATTTTGAAAACGAAGGCGGAGAACTCGGTGGAGGCGGGGTGGATGGTGGTTTCGCTGCTTTCGCGGGGGAGAGGGGGTGGTGAGAGTTCGAGGAAGCGATCGAGGAGAAGTTGGACGCCGAAGTTGTTGGCGGCGGAGCCGAAGAAGACGGGGGTGAGTTGACCGGCGAGGACTTGTTTCACGTCGAAGTCGGCACCGGCGCCTTCGAGGAGTTCGAGTTCGTCGCAGACTTGTCGGTAAACGTGTTCGTCGATGGCGGATTTGACGTTTTCGTCTTCGATGCCGGAGACGGAGACGGGTGCGCGGAAGGAGCCGTGTGCGGTGCGCTCGAAGAGGTGGACTTGTTTGTGCTCGCGGTCGTAAACGCCTTTGAAGCGTGGGCCGTCGCCGAGGGGCCAGTTGATGGGGAAGGCGTGGATGCCGAGGACGTTTTCGAGTTCGTCGAGGAGGTCGAGGGTGGGCCGTGCTGGGCGATCCATTTTATTCATGAAGGTGAAGATGGGGACGCCACGGCGACGGCAGACCTCGAAGAGTTTGCGGGTTTGTGATTCGATGCCTTTGCCGGCATCTACGACCATGACGGCGGCATCGACGGCGGTGAGGACGCGGTATGTGTCCTCGGAGAAGTCTTTGTGACCGGGGGTGTCGAGGATGTTGACGACGCAGTTTTTGTATTCGAACTGGAGGACGGTGGAGGAGACGGAGATGCCGCGTTGTTTTTCGAGTTCCATCCAGTCGGAGGTGGTGGCGCGTTGGTTTTTGCGTGCGGTGACGGAGCCGGCGAGTTGGAGTGCGCCGCCGTAGAGGAGGAATTTCTCGGTGAGGGTGGTTTTGCCGGCGTCCGGGTGGGAGATGATGGCGAAGGATCGTCTGCGAGTGACTTCCTTTTGGATGGCTGGGGA
>JBGSRM010000133.1:0-18595 GCA_041737575.1 Akkermansiaceae bacterium | reverse complement strand
CGCTTCGAGGACTATGCTCATTTCTTCCCTCCTGTTGCGAAGCGGACGGTGCTTGAGGCACTGGAATCCGCGTATAGAAAGTTGGTTCCATTCGGGTGCCAGCTTTCCTTATCGCTGACCAAAGGGATCGCATCCAACCTGTCTTCGAAATCCAGAAAGACGAGCTCTGTGATGAGTCGCCCGTTCTGCGTGATGTTCCAGTGATAGCTGCTGCCCGTTTTCTGAAACTGCTCTGAATCTGCGGGGCAGTGAAACGGGTCTTCACTTCCGATGTAAGGGAGCAGCACGGTTTCGAGCACAGGCTCTTCCGCAGTGCGGCTGGTGCGGCCGAGGGCGAGCACCGGCAAGCGGTTGTTGTTATCCGAAAGATAGCTTTGCAATCCGACACCGATTGATTTCAGGTTTCCGATACAGGCCGTTTCGCGGCTTTTAGCAAGCATCGAAAGACCGACCGGGTAGCCGATGCCAGCGAGCACTCCGATGACGGCGATGACGACGAGTATTTCGGTGAGGCTGAATCCCTTTTTCATTGTCCAAACTCCCTTCCTCTCAGTCCCTGCATCATCTCATTCATGGCCTCCATGAGTGGTGCGAGATCCATTTTTGTTTCCGCGCTGGCCTTGTCGAAATAGGCACGCATTCCTTCACGGCTGATTTTTGTCAACAGAGCCTCATCCATTTGCTGGGCACGCTCCATTTCCTGTTCCGTTCGTCCGGAATTGATATCTTGCAGGCCTTTTTCCACAAAAGAGCGTCGCTGCTCCTCCGGCATCTGATCGAGTGCCTCCATGAAGCGGCTCATGGATTCGACAATGGTCAGGTCGATGAATAATTCGCGCTCTTGCATACTGAGCTTGGTGAAGAATTTTTCACCGGTGCGGTTGTCACGACTGAGTTCGCGTTCGCGGAAGTCGAGCCGATTCACCATATCAGCGATGCGCCGGATTTCCTTGTCGCGTTTTTTTGCCTCAGCGGCTGTGCCCGGGTTTTCCGACCAATCTGCGAAAGCCAGCTTTGAAATTTCCTGATCCAGTCTTTCAGCGGTGATTTTTTTAGAGGAGGCGTAAGCCCGTATTCCAAAAACGACGCCCCACACCAGAAAGAGGACTGCCATAGCTTTGAGAATAATGAGCCGATTTCGTTTCACGTGGCGAAGCTAGAGCAGCTTTGCAGGTGTGCAAGAGGGGCTTTTAGGGCTTTATGCCGCTCCATCACTTAACCAGAGCGGCTGGGTAAAGTGCGTTTTCTGACCAAGTCGATGAGGTTGTTGGCAAGCAGCAGGGTAGGTATAGCAAGGATGAATAATTGAAGGTAGAGCGCGGGTTTGATTTTCACCTGGATGCTGGACATTATAGCCGCTGCTCGGAAGTTACTAAAGCCTTCATAGGGATCGCTTATCGACGAGTAATCGATGGATTTTTCCGCGACAGATTCTTTAAGCTCATTTAATGCAGGAAAATCAATTTTGATTTGTACTAATATACAAATCAGAGATGCTGCTGGAAGGGCAGATGAGAGTATTTTAGTCACCATATTGCCTCTTACTAAGGTCATCATGGAAAATACGGCCGCACTAAATACCGCGAGTAATGCGATAGCAATAAGAGGAGCAGAACCTAGTTTTCGTCCTGCATTTGTCTTGGATTGTGAATAATCAATTTGAGAGTAGGGAGTTGCTTCCCCAGTTATGACTTGAATACCGGTTTGTGTAGCCCATTTTTTTTCCGAACGTTCAATCTGCAGCCAGGGGAAGGCAAATAGACTCAAGGCCAAGAGACAGGCTCCGAGTTTAATTTTTTCTGACATAGGTCGATACTTTCGACGCGCACGGATTTGTCAATCTAAGCAAGTAGATGATGGGAGTCATGAAAGACGGTTGTTACGGCTCGAATCAACGCGCAGATAATCGAAACGAAACAGATTTGCAATTTACCTGCAAACAGATAGCTTCCGCGCCTTTCCGCATTCATTCCTTTGCAGAAACATGAACATCATACAAACATTCGAGAACCACGTCATGGCCACCTACGGCCGCTTCCCGCTCACTATCGTCCAGGGAAACGGCACACGTGTCATGGATGATCAGGGCCGCTCCTACCTCGACTTCTGCATGGGCATCGCCGTCTGTTCCTTGGGTCACTGTCACCCCCGAATCGTCCAAGCCATCCACCAACAAGCATCCAAGCTGATGCATGTTTCAAATCTATATTATACTGATAATCAGGGTATTATGGCTCAGGAAATGAATGATCTGGACATCAGGCTTCCCGGAAAAATCTTCTTCTCCAACTCCGGCGCCGAAGCCAACGACGGCCTCATCAAATCCGCCCGCCGCTACGGCCACGCCAAAACCCAAGCCAACGGACAACCCCGCTTCGAAGTCCTCACCTTCCGCCAATCCTTCCACGGGCGCACCCTCGGCAGCATGGCCGCCACCGGTCAGGAAAAAATCCAGCAAGGCTTCGATCCCATGCTCCCGGGCTTCCGTTACCTCCCCTTCAACGACACCGCCGCCCTCGAAAACGCCGTTTCCCCCGAAACCGTCGCCATCCTACTCGAACCCGTCCAAGGCGAAGGCGGAGTCCACGTTGCCACCCCGGAATTCCTCCGCGCCATCCAAGAGCTCTGTAAAAAACACGACCTCCTCCTCTTCTTCGACGAAGTCCAAGCCGGCTTCGGACGCTGCGGCGACGCCATGGCTTGGCGCATGATCGCCCCAGAAATCGAACCCGATGGCATCTCCTGGGCCAAAGGCATGGGCGGCGGCGTCCCCATCGGTGCCTTCTGGCTCAGCGACCGCCCCATCGACCCCTCCGGCAAACCCCTTTCCTCCCTCATGAACCCCGGCTCCCACGGCTCCACTTACGGCGGCAACCCCCTCGTCTGCGCCGCAGCCAACGAAACCCTCCGCGAAATCCGCGAGAAAAACCTCGCCGCCAACGCACTCCACCAGGAAAAACGCATCCGCGCCACCATCCATTCCTGGAACCTCCCCGTCATCACCGAAGTCCGCGGCCTCGGCCTCCTCCTCGGCATCGGGCTCAACCCAATCCTCGTCCCCACCCCCGAAGGCTCCACCCCAGCCCTCACCATCGCCAAATCCCTCATGTCCCACGGCCTGCTTATGGTTCCCGCCGGCCCACAAACCATCCGGATCCTCCCCCCGCTGAACGTAACGGACGCCGAAATCGACGAAGGCCTCGCTATCATTCACCAAGTCCTCTCCACATTCAAATAACATCAGCTTTTCCGATTCATTCTCAATGAAAAATCTTCTGTCTATAGAACAACTCTCGGCTCACGAAATTACCGAGCTTATCGATTCTGCCGCAGCCCTCAAAGCCTCACGCGGCAATCACCCCACTCAGCCTCTCGCCGGACAAACTTGGGCCATGATCTTCACCAAATCATCCACCCGCACCCGCGTCTCCTTCGAGGTCGGTATCCGCGAACTAGGCGGCTTCCCCATGTTCCTCTCCTCCAACGACATCCAGCTCGGACGCGGCGAACCCATCAAAGACACCGCACGCGTCCTTGCTCGCATGGTTCACGGCATCGTCATCCGCACTTTCGCCCAACAGGATGTTATCGACCTCGCCACCCATTCCGACCTCCCCACCATCAACGCCCTCACCGACGACGAACATCCCTGCCAAATCCTCGCCGACCTACTCACCATCCGCGAAAAACTCGGCACATGGGAAAACAAGAAAATCGCCTTCGTCGGCGACGGCTTCTCCAACATGACCCGCTCCTGGATTTGGGCCGCCAAACACCTCGGCTTCCAACTAATCATCTCCTCCCCATACGCATACCAACCCCCAGCCGATTTCCTAGAAAAAATCAACTGCCCCAACCTCACCATTACCTCCAGCCCCACCGAAGCCGTCGCCAAAGCCGACGTCATCAACACCGACGTCTGGCTCTCCATGGGCCAGGAAGGCCAAAAGGAAAAAGAAGCCGAGTTCACAGGCTACGAACTCAACTCCACCCTCCTCAAAAACGCCGCCCCCAACCACATTGTCCTCCACTGCCTCCCCGCCTACCGCGGTAAAGAAATCAGCGAAGAAACCCTAGAAACCCACGCCCCCACCATCTTCCAACAAGCCGAAAACCGCCTCCACGCCCAAAAAGCCATCCTAGTCGCACTAACAAACAAATGCTAAAACTTTCAGCGTTTCCGCTTATTAGCATTTCAGCTTTTACCCAATCATGACTGACAACGATCTCATCACCACCGCCTGGGCCACCCGCGAAAACGCCTACGCTCCCTACTCCAACTTCAAAGTCGGTGCCGCCCTCCTCTCCACGGACGGCCAAACATTCACCGGCTGCAACGTCGAAAACATCTCCTACGGCCTCACCAACTGCGCCGAACGTGTCGCCATCGCCAACGCCATCTCGTCAGGAATCTCCTCCTTCTGCACCATCGCTATCGTCGCCGACACCGACACCCCCATCTCCCCCTGCGGTGCCTGCCGCCAAGTCCTCGCCGAATTCAACATCACCCGCATCCTCACCTCCAACAAATCCCAAACCCTCATCTTCACCCTAAACGAACTCCTCCCCCGAGCCACCACCGGAATCCTAAACCGCCCATAATCATGTTCCACGTGGAACATAAGCCCCAAAAAAATTCGCGCACATTCGCGTCTATTCATAGTAAATTTCTTCCAAAACAAAGCACACCCGCTTTCATTCCCCCATGTTCCGCTACCCCAAACACTACGACGTCCTCGTCATCGGCGCAGGCCACGCCGGAGTCGAAGCCGCCCTCGCCGCCTCGCGCATTGGCGCTCAGGTAGCCGTCCTCACCCAAAACCTCGATACCATCGGCCAAATGTCCTGCAACCCAGCCATCGGTGGCCTCGGCAAAGGCCACATGGTTCGGGAAATCGACGCCCTCGGCGGCTTCATGGCTCTCAACACAGACGCCACCGGCATCCAATTCCGAATGCTCAACGCCTCCAAAGGCCCTTCCGTCCGCGCTCCCCGCGCCCAGTGCGATAAAAAAGCCTACCAGTTCCGCGCCAAGGCCACTCTCGAATCCGTCCCCAACATCGACATCCACCAAGGCAACGTCGCTGAACTGCTCACCAATTCCAACGACCACATCTCCGGCATTCGCACATCCCTCGGCATGGAAATCTCCTCCTCCTCCGTCGTCCTAAGCGCCGGAACCTTCATGAAAGGTCTAATGCACGTCGGCCTCCAAAACCAAAAAGGCGGACGTATGGGCGATACGACCTCCACCGTCTCCGATTCCCTCGCCCACCTCGGCTTTGCCATTGAACGCTTCAAAACCGGCACACCCTGCCGCCTCAGCGGGAAATCCCTCGACTTCTCAAAATGCGAGAAACAAGAAGGTGACACACCCATCCCCCTTTTCAGCTTCATGGCAGACCGCATCGAAAGGCAACCAAACGACATCTTCACCCTCAACCCCTGGGCCGACCCAGAGTTCCACGTGGAACAAATGCCCTGCTGGATCACCTACACAAACTCCCGCACCCACGAAATCATCGCCTCCAACCTGCACCAATCCCCCATGTATTGCGGAGTCATCGAAGGCATCGGCCCACGCTACTGCCCCTCCATCGAGGACAAAGTCGTCCGCTTCGCCGACAAAGAACGCCATCAAGTCTTCCTCGAACCCGAAGGCCGCCATACCTCCGAATTCTACGTCAACGGCGTTTCCACTTCCCTCCCCTACGAAGTCCAGCTCGATTTCCTCCGCACCATCCCCGGCCTCGAAAATTGCGAAATCCTCCGCCCCGGCTACGCCGTCGAATACGACTACTGCCCACCCACCCAGCTCAAACCCACCCTCGAAACAAAACGCATCGAGGGCCTCTACTTCGCCGGACAAATCAACGGCACCTCCGGCTACGAGGAAGCAGCCGGACAAGGCCTCATCGCCGGTGCCAACGCCGCCCTCAAAGTCGCCGGAAAACCACCCCTCATCCTAGGCCGCGACGAAGCCTACCTCGCCGTCATGATCGACGACCTCGTCACCCGCGGCTGCACCGAACCCTACCGCATGTTCACAAGCCGCGCCGAATACCGCCTCCTCCTACGCCAAGATAACGCCGACCTCCGCCTCACAGAGAAGGGTGGGGGACTCGGCCTCGTTTCCGGAGAACGCCTCACTCGCGCCGCAGAAAAAACCTCCCAACTCGAACGTGCATCCACCTGGATCCCGAAAACAACACACCAGGGCCTCAAACTCGACCAATGGTTCCGCCGATCCGACACCACATGGCAAGACCTCCCTTCTGAAATTCTCCAACAATTCCCCAACACCCTCTGGCCCATCATCGAGACCGATTTCAAATACGCCGGCCACCTCAACCGCCAACAACAACAAATCGACCGCGTGTCACGCCAGACCTTGCGTCTCATCCCCACGACTCTCGATTACGCCACCATCCCCGCACTCAAAGCCGAGGCCCGCCTCCGCTTCTCCGACATCCGCCCCGAAACTATCGGCCAAGCCTCCCGCATCCCCGGGATCACCCCCGCCGACATCGCCATCCTCATAGTCTGGCTAGATAAAATCAACCGCTCCAACCCCACAATCCCTTAAAACTTAATCCAAAAAAATTTCCTCCCAAATTTTCCATAACCCATTCACAACGAGACTATTACATGAATCAGTCAATATTTTTTAAAAAAATCCCTTATACTCTGATTTTCCCATTGCCACAAACATCGATTCCATCTAGTTTCCGCGCCCCACGGTCAACCACCTACCGCCATGTCCAAGCACAACTCTCTTAAATCAAACGCCACAGTCGGTGGCAAACGCTCCGTCCTCAAACGTTTCGAGCGCGTCAAACTCTTGAAGGAACGCGGCGTTTGGAAATCCGGCACATCGCCCATCGGTCTTCCAAAAACCAAACACGAAGGCTAATCCTTCGCATCACAACCCACTCCCAACATCCGTGACCCACTTACGGATTCTTTCTTTTCACCATGCCCGAGGGAGTCAGACTCAATAAATACCTTGCATCCTGCGGCATAGGTTCGCGCCGCGCCTGCGAGGAACTCATATCCACTGGTCGTGTCGATCTCAACGGCTCCCCCTGCCTAAACCTTGCCACCCGAGTCATCGAGACAGACTCCGTCCGCGTCGATGGCAAACGCGTCTTCCCCAAAGCCGAAGTCGTAGTCATCTTCCACAAACCCCGCGGCTACGTCTGCACCCGGAACGACGAACTCGGCCGCGAAACCATCTACGACCTCCTCCCACACTCCCTCCACAACCTCCACCACGTCGGACGCCTCGATGCCGACTCGGAAGGCATGCTCATCCTCACCAACGATGGCGACCTCTCCCAGCGTCTCATGCACCCCTCTAAATCCGTCGAAAAAGAATACCTAGTCACCTCCAACCAAGCCTTCGAAAACGCTCACCTCGACCAATTCCTCGCCGGCATCTTCACCCCGGAAGGAAAACTAAAAGCCAAACACATCGAGCGCCTCTCCGCCCGCCGTATCAAACTTATCCTCGACCACGGCGCCAAACGCCAAATCCGCGTCATGTTCGACGCCCTCGGTTACAAAGTCACCAAACTCCTCCGCGTCCGCATCGGAAATCTCTGGCTCGGCGACCTCGAACCAGCCCAGTTCGCCATCCTCACCCAAAAGGAAATCGCTCTCCTCCTTGATCAAAAAGCCTGAAACATACCTCATTTCTGTCACATAAATCCTTCTCCATCCGGCTTGACGGAAATCCATCTTCCGCCATCTTTCGCGTGATGAAAAAAATATTGACCCTCCTGCTTGCCACCCTCCCCTTCCTCTCCTGCGCCGAGGAAACCGAAAAACCCACAGCCGAAGCCATCGCAGACTTCAAAGTCACCATCGAGACCGACAAAGGAACCATCGAAGGTGTTCTCTACGCATCCAAAACTCCCATCACAGTAGCCAACTTCGCCAACCTCGCCTCCCGCAAATACTACGATAAATTGACGTTCCACCGCGTCATACCCAACTTCATGATTCAGGGCGGCTGCCCAGAAGGCACTGGCACCGGCGGCCCTGGTTATAAATTCGGCGATGAGATCGTAGCCGATCTCAAACACGACCGCGCAGGCATCTTCTCCATGGCCAACGCAGGCCCAGGCACCAACGGCTCCCAGTTCTTCATTACCCACGAACCAACACCCTGGCTCAATGGTAAACACACCGTCTTCGGCCACGTCACCAAAGGACAGGACATCGTCGATACCATCGCCATGGGCGACACCATTAAATCCATCCGCATAGAAGGCGACACCGAGGCACTGTTCAAACAACAAAAAGAACAAGTGGACGCTTGGAACAAGGTGCTCGACGAAGCCAAGCCTTGAGCTCACAGCCATTCATTTGGCTTGTGAAAAATACACCCGGAGAGATTCGAACTCCCGGCCTTCTGATTCGTAGTCAGACGCTCTATCCAGCTGAGCTACGGGTGCATTGACAGCATTGCTGCGGGGGCGCAAGGAAGCACGTTTCCCATCCTCATGTCAAGAAGTTCGCTAGTATTTTCTCAGGAAATAATTTCCCCTGGACGACTATCCAACGAAAACACTTGTCCCGAAGTAAACAGCATCTCCTCCTCCAAAAATCTCACAAACTTCGCCACCCGTCCCACCCGGTTAAACTCTCCCAGAACATGCATCCCTCTCACCTCATCCCTCCTCTGTTCTGAAATACCCGCAGTCATCCCGGTCACCAGAAACCCCGGCAACACCGCATTCACTCTTACTCCTCTGTTCCCATACTTCCCCGCCAAATCCCTCGTCAGCCCCATCAACGCCCCCTTCGCAGTCCCATACGCCACCTGCCCCACCGCCGGATGCAGCCCCGCATAACTCGACATAAATACCACATGCCCGCTCCCTCGCGCGGCCATCCCTTCAATCGCCGCCTCAGCACACCACCGCGCCCCCTGAAAATTCACACGAAAAACCTCATCCCACGACGCTCCATCCATACGAAACAACACCTCGTCCCTCACCAAACCCGCACAACAAACCAACAAATCACAACCAACCTCACTAAAATAATCCCTGACCGCCACCTCATCACAAACATCCAAATTATCCCGACCCAACGCCCTCACATCCCATCCCGCCAGCGAAAATTCATTCCCTATCGCCCTCCCCAAACCACCCTTCCCACCTGTTATCACAACTCGTTTCAACACCCCATTCTCCACATCAACAACCTGTGAATAAAGCCTGAAAAACTTGTGCCTTTGCGTGAACAGACAACCCTCCACTTCTCAGAACCCTACTTTCTTAGTCTCCCACACACCGAAACACACAACTTATCATTCCCGTGGAACGCCCCCACCCACAGTGCGGAACACCAAATGCTACCACTTGCTCACACCATTAAGAAGATGATCTATGAAGTTCAAAAAATCTATTAATAATACATTCCGAACACCCACAACCGTTCTCCTTCTCAAAAACCTTATCCCGAAAATACTTACCAAACCCAACATATTCCTATAAAAAACACCCACCCCCGAACTCAGTAACCCATCCATGCCCCCAGCCCTCAAGCGTCTTCTCTCCCTCCTCCTCGTCTTCGTCATCTTCTTCCTGTTGGTGACGGCTCTCAGAACATGGCGAAATGGCGGCGATTTCTCATCACTAATCCCATCCTTTCTCAAAAACAAAAACAACCGCCCCGAATCCTTCACCCCCTCGGAAAAAGCACCTCTCGACCTCAGCCAGGTCGAAATCATCGCCCGCCTTAATGAAGAATACGCCAGAATCTCGGATGCCGTCGTCCCATCGGTCGTAAGCATCGACACCGCAGGCATCCGCTCGGAGCGCCGCATGGATCTCCTTGGTCGCTCCCGCGTCCGCAACTTCCCCACCCAAGGCCAAGGCTCAGGAGTAATCGTGTCCAAAGAAGGCCATATCATCACCAACCACCACGTCATCGCTGGTCAACAAAAAATCCGCATAACCCTCCACGGAGGAAAAACCTACGGCGCAACCCTCGTTGGCGAAGACACTCTCCTCGATATCGCCGTCATCAAAATCGATTCCAACGAAACCTTCCAACCCCTCAAACTCGGCGACTCCTCGAAAACAAAAGTCGGGCAACTCGTCTTCGCCGTCGGCAACCCCTTCGGCCTAGGCGAAACCATCACCCAAGGCATCATCTCTGCAAAAGAACGCTCGCTCTCAGATAACCAACGCGACCTCATCCAAACCGACGCCGCCATCAACCCCGGAAACTCCGGCGGCCCCCTCGTCAATCTAACAGGCGAAATCATAGGCATCAACGTCGCCATCTTCAGCACCGACCGTGAAAACCCCGCCTTCCAAGGCGTAGGATTCTCCATCCCATCCAACGACGTCCGCGAAGCCCTCGAGGAAATCATCAAACGCGGCAGACCCATACGCGGATACCTCGGCGTCCGCATGATCGATCTCGACGCCTCCATCCGCTACGACCTCGGTTACACCGGTGAAAACGGCTCTGCTGTCTACGTCATCACCCCCGGCTCACCCGCCGATGTCGCTGGCCTCCGCCCCGGCGACGTTGTCCTGAAATACAACGACAAAATAATTACCAGCACCCGCCAGCTCATAACCCTCGTCCAAAAAACTCCCATCGATGAAAAAGTGAAAATCGAAGTCTGGCGCAACGGCCAAATCCTCGAGGTCGAACCCAGCATAGCGGACGGCGACACCGCACCTGCCACAGACCCTGAAACACCAGAATCATCCGAACTCCGTGACAACACCCAACTCCTCCGCACAATCGGCATAAAAGTCCGCGACCTCTCACAATCCGAACTCAACAGGGGCTTTCGTGGAGTACTGGTCAGCGCCCTCACCCCAGAAAGCATAGCTCTCGACTCCTTGAAACCCGGCGACCTCATCATAGCACTCAACAACTCCGAAGTCCTCAACAGCACCCAATTCTATCTTAGACTCGCCGCTTCAGCAGCCATCCAAGTCACCAGCATCCACCTCATCCGCGATGGCAAACCCCTCCGCGTAAATATCCCTCAATCCACAAAATAATCCTCTCTAACAACTCATATCCTGCATCCTATGAATCCTAAAATTTCATACATCTTCCTCGGTATCTCAGCAGTCCTCGCCGCCGCCGCCGTCGCCCTGCTCATCATCCGCCCGGGCGAAAAAAATGATACACCACAACCCAAAAACAACCCTCCTGAAACCTCCGATAACAAGGAAACCATCCCCGGCCTCGATGATCCTGCCAGCGACCCGCAACCCGATACAACACCCCCGGATACTACAAACCTAGTACCATCCTCCAACCCCGCCGATCTCCTCGCACAAATCGCCGCCGCCCTCGAAAAAAACGATATCGACACGGTTTCCAAACTCATCGGCCAAAACGCACTCAGCCCGGAAGCCCTAGCCCGACTCACCGATCTCTCTCAAAAAGGAAAACTCCGCCCAATCAGCCCCAACGGCATCCGCGAAGTAGGCGAACTCGAACTCAACCGCCTCTCCCGCTGGGCCATCGAACTCGAAAAAAACGACGGCTCTCCATCCCGCATACTCTTCGACATCCGTCGTGATGGCGACAAATGGATCATCGACAAAGTCACACTTCCCGATGACCCCAACAACCCTGATACCACCGCCGACCCTCTCACTATCGCCGACACCTTCCTCCAAGCCGTCCTTATCCAGGACTTCGACACCGCCCTCAAATACGTCGATTCGTCACTCGTCACAGACACCAAAATTGCCGCACTCTGCATCCTCTTCGAGGAAGGCCAATACCGCATGAAAGCCACCAAACCCCTCCGCGCCATGTTCACCCGCCCCGATACCGTCGGCTACATCGCCAACGTCGAAACCTCGGACGCAGCCACCTCCGCTCAATTCGCTCTCAATCTCCGCCTCCAGGAAAAAACTCCCTCATGGCTCGTCTCGGAAATCAACCTAGACAAACTCCTAGCAGACTACGCCGAACGCTTCGCTGATGGTGACATCTACTACTCTCCTCTCGTAAAAAACCCCACCGGCGGCGAAACCCTCGCCCTCTACTTCGGCTTCGACGAAGACTCCATGTCCCCACGCACCAAACGCCAGCTCGAAATCGTCGCCGCCATCCTCAAAAAAGACCCCACAAAACAAATCACCCTTAGCGGCCACGCCGACGCCCTCGGAACCAAACAATACAACGACACCCTCTCCTCAAACCGCGCCTCCGTCGTCCGCGACTTCCTCATCGAGTCCGGAGTCCCTGCCACACAGGTCACCACCATCGCCAAAGGTGCCTCACAACCCCGCCGCCCCAACGTCACGGAAACCGGAGACGACGACCCCCAGGGCCGCCGCGCCAACCGCCGCACGGAAATCTATCTCGATTTCTAACATATTCTAACAACTCTCACCATGCGCTCTCTCCTCTTAACTCTCCTCTCCACGCTCTCCGCTCTCAGCTCCCCCCCCAACATCCTCTTCATCAACGTCGATGACATGAACACCGACTCCATCGGTGCCTACGGCTGCCCCATCGAAAACATCACCCCCACCATCGACAAACTCGCCGCAGACGGCATCACCTTCGAGAAAGCCCACGTCAACATCTCCATCTGCCAACCCTCCCGCTCCGTCTGGCTCACCGGACGCTACCCACACCGCAACGGCGCCCTCGGCTTCCACAACATCAACGACGACTGCCCTTCCCTCCCCGAGGCCCTCAAAAATGGCGGCTACTACAATGCCCTCATCGGCAAAGCACTCCACATCATCCCCACTCGCCAACACGCCTTCCACTACATCCGCGACCAAAAAGATCTCGGCCAAGGCCGCTCACCCTCCGAATACGCCGACGCCATCCGCACCGCCATCGATGAAGCAAAAAAAGCCAACAAACCCTTCTTCATCATGGCCAGCGCCCATGACCCCCACCGCCCCTTCGCCGATAGCGAAGGTGACTACAAAAACCTTCCACCTGTCACCCGCACCATCACCCCGGAAGAAGCCATCATCCCCGGCTTCCTCCCAGACCTCCCGGACATCCGCAAGGAACTTGCCCAATACTTCACCTCCGTCCATCGCGCCGACGAAGTCACCGGCGCCATCATCGCTGAAATCGACAAAGCCGGCCTCACCGACAACACCCTCATCATCTTCATGTCCGACAACGGAATCCCTCTCCCTCTCGCAAAAGCAAATTGCTTCCTCCACTCAACCTCCACCCCCTGGATCATTCGCTGGCCCGGCCACGCCAAATCCAACAGCCGCGACTCCACACACTTCGTCTCCGGCATCGACCTCACACCCACACTCCTCGCCGCCGCCGGCCTCGAAAACCTTCCCGGAACCGACGGCTCATCCATCCTCCCCATCCTGAAAGGTGAAACCCTCCCCGACCGCGACAAAGTCTTCACATCCATCAACTCCATCTACGGCAACAAACAATACCCCATGCGCGCCATCAACGACGGCATCCACCTCTACATCTGGAACCAATGGTCCAACGGAACCACCACCTACCGCAACGAATCCATGTCCGGCCTCACCTTCAAAGCCATGCAAGAAGCCGCAAAAACCGACCCCGACATCGCCAAACGAATCCAACACCTCCTCTACCGCACCCCACAGGAACTCTACGACATCCGCACAGACCCCAACTGCCTCCACAACCTCCTCGAAAACCCCACCCCACAATCCACCCAAATAGCCGAATCCCTCGCCACCGCCCTCAAATCCCAAATGCAACAAACCCAAGACCCCCAACTCCCCAACTTCCCCCAATAAATCCTTCCATTCCCCCCATTCCTACCTATACCTCCACCATGCGGTTTATCCTCATCCCCGCTCTCCTAGCCCTCGCTTCCCCGGCATGGGCGGAAAAACCCACCCCCGACTTCTCAGAAGGCCTCGACCTCCTCGCCAAACTCGCCCTGCCCAACATGCAAGGCGCATCATGGATCAAACACACACCCAAAAGCCAAGAGCCTTACACCACAAACTACTCCTTCCGCGAAATTGACATCAATCTCTCCGGCACCATCTGGAAACTGGCCGACGAAAAAACCACCTACCTCGACTTCGGCAGCGCCACCACCTTCCAAGATAACAACACCCAAAATTCAGACGAAAAATCCTCCGACGAATCTCCCAGCATCTTCGGCAAAATGCTCCGCAACTACGAAAAGGAAAATCCCGAACCCGATAAACCCGAAAAGAAACTCGAACCCCCCGCCTCCCTCGCCGAAAAAGACGCCCAAAAAATCGCCACCTCCCTCACCAAAGAATCCGTCACCGAGGAAATCGAACAGGCCATGGAATACGGCAGTTCCGACCTACCCGCCCGCATCCTCATCTTCGCCGCACAACTCAAAGCCTCCGGCGACACCAAAAGCGCCAACCTCGTCGCCAACGCCATCTTCGCCGCCGTCTCGGACGACTCCGCTCTCATCGACAAAGCCATCTCCACCCTCGCTGATGTCGAATACCAAGCCGCAGCCTCCTCCTTCTTCGCATCCCTCGACTGGAAATCCTACGAAACAAAAATCAAACAACTCCTCACAAAATACCCGCGCGGCTGGAACAACGCACCCGCCCTAAAACTCCTCGTCGCACGCCTCGAACAACGCTCCTCCAAACCTCCCGAACCATCCCTCCCTAACATCACCATCAAACCGGAAGCCATCGCACTTCTCGACCAGCTTCTCCAGGATGGAAAAATCGACACCACATCCTCAGACGAAAAAATCGCCGAAAAATACGGCTACGACCTGAAACGCTACACCCCACAACAACGCGCATCCATCATCGCCATGATCCGCCGCGAATACTCCGTCACCTACGGAGACCAAACGCCCTGGCTCCTCACTGTCGTGGAACGCGAGGAAATGCCATCCCCCCTAGATCAACTCAAAGCCATGCGCATGGACGGCCTCATCGCCCTCGCCTCCGTCGCTAAAGACGACACCCTCACATCCATCCCCTACTCCAACAACTCCGGCTACTCATACTACTCCTACGGCGGATCTAGTAGATCCCTTGCCGAAGAAATCCTCACCCGCTACAACAGCCTCTCACGCCCAGCCTCACGCGGCGAAATCGCCGTCAGCCTCCTCGCCAGCGTCATCCCGAACCCCTCGGAAGACTCCTACTCCTCTTCTGAAATATCAGACCCCGATGCCACCCAAGCCGCCGCCATCGAATTCTGGAAAAATAACCAGTCCAAAACCAATATCGAGCTCGCCACCATCTACATCCAACAAGGCTCCTCCACGCAACAACGCTACGCCCTAGAATACCTCACCTCCTCCAAAGATCCCAAAGCCATCGCCGCTTACGAAAATGCCATCCTCACCTCAGACTCCCCCGTCACCCACATCGCCTCCGTCAACCAATACCTCACCAAACGCAAAGCCGCCGCAAAATCCTTCGCAGACGCCTACATCAAAATCCTCAAGGAAAACCCACCCTCGGAAAACGAACTCAACCGCACCCAGGCCAGTTGGGAAATCCGCGAAGCCGGCGGCCTCGATCAATACCTCAAAAAACTCTCCGTCCACGTCGGCGACATCTCCCTCTCCAAACTCATAACTGCAGCCCTCAATAAACCTCACACACCCGACCCCGAAGACCCATCCAAGGTTTCTCCCATCCTCGCCCTTGCCCCCACCATACAAAGCCTCCCCCTCGCCGAATGCATGACGGAATTAGGCAAAGCCGCTTCCAAAGCCACCCCGGAACAATGGCTCGATATCAATCTCATCCTCTTCCAACGCATCTACTACGAAAATCGTAATTTGGACGAAGACGCCGACTTCTCGACCGCCATACCCAGCCCCGAAATCCTCGAAATCTGGAAACCCCTCATGGCAATAAAGGTTCCCCTGCCCGAAACCAGCCGCGTTTACAAATTCATCCGCCCCTACGGTGCCACAACCCTCGGCGATGCCGCCGCATTCACCCTCGAGCTCTCCAACAACCCCACCCTCACCAACTCCCTCAACAACTTCGCTCAACTCGAAGGCGATGGCACCGCCGTCCTCAATTTCATAAAACAACGCATCGTCGCCTACCTCACAAAAGCCACCCCCGAACCCTGGCCCTCCGAAATCGAAATCCCGGAAGCAAAATACGAGGAAATCAGAAAAAAACTCGCTGAACTCCCCACCAACGAAATCATCCCCTACGCCAAATCCCTCCCCCTGGCAGACCGCCGCGCCCTCATGGAAATCGTCCAAGGCTACGATGACGAAGAAACACCCGCGCCCCCATCCCTCATCGACCTGAAAAACACCATCACCTCCCTAACCCCCGTCTTCCATGTCGGCCACGATGAAAAAATCCCCGCCTCACTCGACATCAAGCTCAATCAAAAAATCACCTCCGACTCCATCTCCCAAATCGCCAAAAAACTCCTAGAAAAACCAGAGGAATACAGCACTACCACCGTCACCTTCTACCCCGCTGCCTGCTCCCTAGGCGTAACAGCCTACGCCGAAAGCAACAAAGACTTCGAGAAAGTCAAAGGCAAATCCTCCAATCTCTCATACCAAGCATCTCTCTTCAATAAAGACCTCAACTACAAAGCCATCGTCATAATCAATGGCTTGGGTGTGAACGACGTCCTCGGCCTCAAAGACGGCAAACTCATCTCCGTCTCCTCCGAGCTCTCGGAAGACTCCCCCCTCCGTGCAGAAATATCTCCTCTGGAAAACTTGGACGAAATGCTCAAATCAAAAACCGCCACATTCTCCTACGTCAACCTCACCATACTCACCGCAGACCACGCCGCAAAAATCAGAAAACTAGAAGAAGAATAACCATGCCCACCACCCAAGAACCCGCCGCCCAGTGGCAACACGTCCAAGACCAAGCCGCCGCCATCCGCCGCGAAACCGCCCGTGTCATCGTCGGCCAGGACGACATCGTCGAACTCCTCCTCACCTCCCTCCTCTGCAAAGGCCATTGCCTCCTCGTCGGCGTCCCCGGCCTCGCAAAAACCCTCCTCGTCTCCACCATCGGAAAAATCCTCGGCCTCGACTTCCGCCGCATCCAGTTCACCCCGGACCTCATGCCCTCCGACATTGTCGGAACCGAAATCCTCCAAACCTCCGACGACGGCTCCCGCGAGTTCAAATTCGCCCCAGGCCCCATCTTCACCAACCTCCTCCTCGCCGACGAAATCAACCGCACCCCCCCAAAAACCCAAGCCGCCCTCCTCGAGGCCATGCAGGAAAAACAAGTCACCGTAAACTCCGTCACCCGACGCCTCGCCGAACCCTTCACCGTCTTCGCCACGCAAAACCCGATCGAACACGAAGGCACCTACCCACTCCCGGAAGCCCAGCTTGACCGCTTCTTCTTCGAGCTCCGCATCGGCTACCCCTCGATCTCCGAGGAAGAGGAAATCGTCCTCAGAACCACAGGCCGCAACTTCCCCTCCCCTGAAACAATCCTCGATGCCCAAGGCGTCCTCGCCCTCCAAGACGCCACCCACGACGTCCCTCTCCCCGAGTCCGTCGTCAAAGCCATCCTCAAACTCGTCCACTCCACCCGCCCGGACTCCCCGCACGCCACCACCTCCGTGAAAAACTACGTCTCCTTCGGTGCAGGCCCCCGCGCCTCCCAATGCCTCGCCCGCGCCGTCAAAGCCCTCGCCCTCCTCCGCGGCCAACCCTCCGCCTCCATCGATGAAGTCCGCGCCCTCGCCCTCCCCGTCCTCCGCCACCGCATCATCGCCAACTACAACGCCACCGGTGAAGGCATCTCCACCGACGAAATCATCTCCGGCCTCGTAAAAGAAATACTATAAACATAGTAAATCGAAAAACCCACACCATGCGCCCACTCTTCTTCACGCTCCTGACTCTCAGCTCTCCGCTCTCCGCTGCGCAGCCCAACATCATCGTCATCCTCGCCGATGACGTCGGCTGGGGCGACCCCAGTTGCTACGGAGCCACCAAAGTCAAAACCCCCAACATTGACCGCCTCGCAACGGAAGGCCAACGCTTCGACAACGGCTACGCCTCCGCCGCCGTCTGCACCCCCACACGCTACTCCCTCCTCACCGGCCAATACTCATGGCGCCAAAAGGGCAGCGGCCTCAACAAAGGCGTCTCCAATGGCGACTCACCTCTCCTCATCCCCACCGACATGGCCACCGCCCCCGGCCTCCTCAAAGCCGCCGGCTACCAAACCGCCCTTATCGGAAAATGGCACCTCGGCTTCGGCCTCGCAAAACCCAACTACAACCAGGAACTCCGCCCCGGCCCCCTCGAAATCGGCTTCCACGAATTCTTCGGAATCCCCGCCACCAACGACCGCATCCCCACCGTCTTCATCCGCGATCACCGCGTCGTCGGCCTCGACCCCGCCGACCCCATCACCTACTCCTACAACAAAGACGAAGCAAAAAAACTGGACATGAAACCCTTCGCCGCCGGTCGCAATCGCATCGGCTGGTCCAAAGGCGGCAAGTCCGCATGGTGGAAAGACATCGACATCGCAGACACCCACACCCGCGAATGCCTCCAGTTCATCGAACGCAACAAAGATAAAAAATTCTTCCTCTTCTTCACCCCACACGACGTCCACGCCCCCGCCATACCTCACACCCG
>JBGSRM010000123.1:0-3536 GCA_041737575.1 Akkermansiaceae bacterium | reverse complement strand
CTGATGGAAAAATGTTTCTCAGAATCGTAAGAAACTTGGTTCGCCCCTTGCCCTGTCGGGCAGGATGGGCTAGCAAACATGGAAACACTGCTCGAATCCGCTTTTGCTTTATTTAAATCCGACACCACTCACCCTTTGGCTTGGCATTATCACACTGCTTGTGGTGGCCTTTCTTTGTTATCTTTCCTGGAAGCGTAGTCCGCATCCGCGAAGGACGGCGATGCTTGAGATTCTGCGGTTTGTGATCGTGGGGATTGTGGTGATGTTGCTGTGGCAGCCGGAGTGGAGGACGGTGATCCGGCCGGATACGAAGCCGAAGATTGCGATTTTGTGGGATGATTCGAGGTCGATGGAGACCTTGGATGCGGAGCTTCCGCCGATGTTGATGCAGCCGAGTGACAAGAGTGCGGTGGTGGCGCGTGAGGATTGGGCGAAGCGGGTGATGGATTCCGATTTATGGGAGACGTTGCGTTCCGGTGGAGCGAATGAATTGTTGGTTCAGTCGTTCGCGTCGCCTGCGAAGGAGGGTTTGAGCGGGACTGACTTGAGTTTTCCGTTGAGTGATTTGTTAGAGAGGGAGACGAATCTGCGTGCGGTGGTGATGATGAGTGACGGTGATTTCAATCTGGGTGATCCTCCGGTGGGTGCGGCGCAGAAGTACCGGTTGCGAGGGGTGCCGATTTTCACGATTCCGGTGGGAACGGAGACGCGTTTGCCGGATTTGGATTTGTTGAGGGTGACGGCACCGACGTATGGCATCGTGGGGGAGAATGTGCAGATACCGTTTACGATCCGGTCGTCGCTGGATCGGCAGGTGCGGACGATTGTGAGGTTGAAGGATGAGAGCGGTCGGGAGCGGACGAAGAGTATTGTGTTGGCACCGAATACGGAGACGTATGATTCGATTTTGTGGAAGCTGGAGAAGGAGGGGTCATCGACTTTGACATTATCGATCCCGGTGGAGGATGGGGAGTTGGTTTCCGTGAACAACACGCATACGTTCACGATCAATGGGAAGCCGGAGCAGATCCGGGTGTTGGTGGTGGAGAGTCTGCCGCGCTGGGAGTATCGTTTTTTGCGCAATGCGCTTTCGCGTGATCCGGGTGTGGAGCTTTCGTGTTTGTTGTTGAGGCCGGGTCTTGGTGCGGGTGTGGGGACGGATTACATTGAGAAGTTTCCGGAGACATTGGAGGAGTTGGGGAAGTTTGATGTGGTGTTTATCGGAGACGTGGGGATCGGGCCGGATCAGTTGACGGAGGAGCAGGTGGGGCGTATTCGCGGGTTGGTGGAGGAACAGGCATCGGGAGTTGTTTTCATGCCGGGGCCGCAGGGGAATCAGAAGACCTTGGTGGATAGCGCGTTATCGGATCTTTTGCCTGTTGTTTTGGATGAGAAGAAGCCGGAGGGATTTTCCGAGACTCTGGCGACGCCACTGAATCTGACGACCGAGGGTAGGGAGTCGTTGTTGACTTTGCTTGGTGATTCCGAGGAGGAGAATCCGGATATCTGGAAAAGGTTGCCGGGCTTTTTCTGGCATGCGCCGGTGGTGCGTGCGAAGGGAGGGACGCAGGTATTGGCGGTTCATGCGAACCGGCGGAATTCGTATGGGCAGGTGCCGTTGATGGTCACGAAGACGGCGGGGAGCGGCAAGGTGTTGTTTATGGGGATTGATTCGGCATGGCGTTGGCGGAGAGGTGTGGAGGATTTGTATCATTATCGTTTTTGGGGGCAGGTTGCGCGCTGGATGAGTTATCAGCGGAACATGGCGGCGGGGCAGCGGGTGCGGATGTTTTTCACGCCCGAGAGGCCGGAGCCGGGTGCGATGGTTAGTTTGAAGGCGAACGCGTTTGATGGGAATGGAGCGCCGCTGAAAGAGGGCACGGTAAGCATTGATATCACCTCACCGGATGGCACGGTGCAGCGTGTGGAGTTGGAGAAAAACGAATCGGAATGGGGTGCGTATTCGGGGAGGTTCCGGGTGGATTTTCCGGGTGAGTGGAAGTTGAGGGCGATTACGAGTAGCGCGCCGGATTTACCGACCTTGACGACGATCATTTCGCAGGGTGTCGATCTGGAGAAGACGGGTCAGCCGGCGAAGTTCGGGGTTTTGGAGGAGATTTCACGGGTGTCTCGCGGGCGCAGCATCCTGCCAGATCAGTTGCGGGATTTGGTTAATGAAATCAATGCTTTGCCAGAGCCGCGGCCATTGGAGAATCGGATTCCTCTGTGGTCGCACTGGGCGGTGATGTTGTTGATTGTTTTCCTGACCGGGGTGTTCTGGGCGGGCAGGAAGTTGAACGGGGCGTTTTGATTTTTCAGTTCTTCCGTTTTATGGTTCCTGCGTTTGCACGGGGAAGAGGATGTTGTGTTTTTTGATTTTTCCTATGCGGGTGCCGCTGTTGAAGACGCAGATTTCCCGGCGGGTGGGTCTTAGTACGACGGTGGAGGCGCTGAGGATTTTCCATTCTTTCCGTTCGGGATGATAGAACTCGTACATGATGGGTACGTTGGCCGCTTTGGCCAGTGCAGGGGATTTGTAGATGTCTGCTTGTCCGGGGGTGACCGTTACATGGGAGTCGCCCAAGCGGACGCGGATGTTTGAGGTGCTTAGATTTATGTAGAGGCGATCACCGCCTTTGAATTTGGCGAGATCTTGGACTTTGGATTGGAAGATCAGATCGCCCTGAGGTTTTGCCAAAGGGGCCAGTATTATGAGTGCTTCGCTGACGCCTTCCGGGATTTTCGTTTCTGACAGGACTAGGTATTTTATTTTTTCAGCATTTTCGGGATCGGGTGTTTCGCGGACGATGCGCAGGATGCCATCCGCGGGAATTGCTACGGGCTTACTGGCCATGAATTCGGTCAATTCGAGTTCGATGAGTTTCTCACCGGCTAGTATTTTGACCGGGTTTTCCAGATTTTGCGGCATGGAGAGGCAGGCGAACCAAGCAGATGGGCCGGCGGGGCGTTTTTCCGCTTCGGGTTCTGATTGTGCCGGAAGCGGAAGGAGGCCAGCGGAAAGGAAGCAGAGTGAGTGAAGAATGATTCGCATGATCTCAGATTTCGGAGTCGCTCAACCAACGGAAGCTCTCAATGTGAAATTTTCTTCCGAAGCGGCGGTTGGTGGGGGTGAGGTCGTTGTTTTCGGTGAATACTCCGTTTGAGCTGAGGTCGCGAGCGGGGATTTCCGGGTTGTTGGTTTCGTCGCAATATTCGGGGACGCGCTGGACGATGGCTTCGCACCATACCCGGGCGAGGACGTTGCCGTTTTTATCGAGGGAATCGCCGTAGGCACGGATGCGGAAGGTATCGTCGCGGACGGAGAGGGTGTTTGCGATGGGTTTGAGCAGATCGGACTGAATGATGTATCCCGGGATGCCTGCGAAACGGGAGCCGACAGCGGCCTCGGGTGAGGCGAACGCGTGATCGCCGAGATCTGATTCCTGGAGCATGAAATCGGAATCGCTTTTGAAGTCGTAGTTGATGGAGTCGGGATCGGGGCTTTCGTCATCGTAATCGATGGCGGATTGGAGGGC
>JBGSRM010000102.1:0-5509 GCA_041737575.1 Akkermansiaceae bacterium | reverse complement strand
GATGGTAGGGTGATTGTTTTACCGATGATCTCAAAGGTTTCGATTGGTGTGTTGACCGTTCTGACCTTGGTGTTCGGAGTTTATCCGGAGCCGATTCTTCAGTTGATGAAGTGAGAGTTGAGCCAGTCGTGGAATGATTCCCATGTTTTAGGTAGCTGGGTGGCTACTTTTTGTTGATCGGCTAGGCAGGCGAGGCGGTCGGGGATTTGGACGGAATTTTTGCCGAGTTCGGCTTCCATGATGTCGAGGAACTTGGCGGGGTGAGCGGTTTCGAGGGAGATGGTTGTGCTGTCCGGGTGGACGGCTCGGTAGGCGCGAGCGGCGAGCCATGCGACGGCGCCGTGGGGGTCGATTTGGTAGTTGTGGAGGTTTTGGACATCGCGGATGGCGGAGCGGGTTTGTTGATCGGTGAAGCTCATGCCGATGATTCGTTGGCGCATGGAGTCCCATGAGTTACCGAATAGCGCTTTCATGCGGACGAAGTTTGAGGGTGCTCCGACGTCCATGGCGTTGGAGATGGTGGAAATGCTGGGTTTGGGTTGGTATTCGCCGGATTCCAGGTAGCGAGGGACAACGTCGTTGGAGTTGGTGGCGGCTATGAAGTGTTCGACCGGTAGACCGAGTTGCATGGCGAGGAGGCCTGCGGTGAGGTTTCCGAAGTTTCCGGAGGGGATGACGAAGGTGGGAAGCGTGCCTTCGGGGAGTTGTCTGGCACTATGGATGTAGTAGAATGATTGGGGTATGAGGCGGGAGAGGTTGATGGAGTTGGCAGAGGTGAGGTTCATGCGCTCCGAGAGATCGCGGTTGAGGAAGGCTTGTTTTACGAGGGCTTGGCAGTCGTCGAAAGAGCCATCGATTTCGAGGGCGGTGATGTTTCCGCCGAGGGTGGTGAGTTGTTTTTCCTGGAGACCGGATACTTTGCCTTGTGGGTAGAGGATGATGACGCGAGTTCCGGGGACGTTGTGGAAGGCGGATGCGACGGCTCCGCCGGTATCGCCGGAGGTAGCGACGAGGACGGTGAGCATACGGTCATCGTCTTTTGTCAGATGGGCCATGAGGCGGGCCATGAAGCGGGCGCCGAAGTCTTTGAAGGCTAGGGTGGGGCCGTGGAAGAGTTCGAGGATGTGGTCGTTGGGTGAGAGTCTGATGAGGGGCGCGTCGAATTGGAGGGTTCCGTTGACGATTTCGTGGAGGTCTTCGGCTGGGATGTCTTCGCTGAAGAAGGCGTTGGCGACGGCGAAGCCGATTTGCTGGAAGGAGAGGTCGCGGTAGTTTTGCCAGAAGTCGGCGCCGAGAGTGGGAAGTTGGTTCGGCATGTAGAGGCCGTTGTCGGGGGGGAGGGAGCGGAGGATGGCTTCCTTGAGGCAGACTTGGTGGGATGGGTTGTTGGTGGAGTGGTAATTCACTGGGCGTTTCTGTAACGGGGTGGGAGGGTGCGATCAAGTGCTGTTGATGGATGACGGGACTGAAGTCCCGGTGCCTTGGTAGGTTGAAAACTACTCTCCGGGGATGTCGATCCAGCGGCCTTGTTTGTGGGATTCGAGGGATAGTTCGGCGAGTTGGACGCCTTTGGCACCTTCGCGGAGGGTCCATTTGAAAGGGGTGTCGATGGCGACGTGTTTGAGGAACAATTCCCATTGGATTTTGAAGGCGTTGTCGAAGTTGAGTTGGTCGGGGACTTCGGTCCAGTTGTCGTAGTAGTTGATGGGTGAGTCGATGTCCGGGTTCCAGATGGGGCGTGGGGTGACGGACTGGTGTTGTGCCCAGCATTTGCGAAGGCCGACGATGGCGGAGCCTTCGGTGCCATCGACTTGCATGGTGAGGAGGTCGTCGCGGCGGACGCGGACGTTCCATGATGAGTTGAACTGGCAGGTGACGCCGGTATCGGTTTCGAAGAGTGCGTAGGCGGAGTCGTCGGTGGTGCAGGGGAAGGGTTTTCCGGCTTCGTCGAAGCGTGTGGGGATGTGTGTTGCGGCTTTGCAGAAGACGCGGGTGACGTTGCCGAAGAGGTTGTCGATGACGTAGCGCCAGTGGCAGTGCATGTCGACGATCATGCCGCCGCCGTCTTCGGCGCGGTAGTTCCATGAGGGACGTTGGATAGGTTGGCCTTGGTGTTCGCCGGTGAAGACCCAGTAGCCGAACTCGCCGCGGACTGAGAGGATTTTTCCGAAGAAGCCTTGTTCTTTCAGCAGTTGGAATTTGCGGATGCCTGGGAGCCAGAGTTTGTCTTGGACGGTTCCGTTTTTTACGCCTGCTTTCTCGGCGATTTCCGCGATGCGTATGGCTTCCGAGTAGATGCTGGCGGTGGGTTTTTCGCAGTAAACGTGTTTTCCTGCGGCGATGGCGCGTTCGAGGAAGGGGATGCGGTGGGGGGTGCCGGAGGCGTCGAAGAAGATTTCGTTGTAGGGATCGGCGAGGGCGGCGTCGAGGTCGGTTGAGAAGCGTTCGACGTTGTATTTTTTGGCGATGTCGGAGAGTTTGTTAGAGTTGCGTCCTGTTAGAATGGGATCGGGGATGAGGCGTGAGCCGTCGGGCAGGAGGATGCCGCCTTGATCGCGGATGGCGAGGATGGAGCGGACGAGGTGTTGGTTGGTGCCCATGCGTCCGGTGACGCCGTTGAGGATGATGCCGATTTTTTTCATAAGGTTCAAAATTCAATTTTCAAATTTCAAGGAAGAGCTTGGGTTGTGTTTTAACCACGAATTTACACGAATTATCACGAATGGAGATATTTCACGAATGGAGATATTTTAATCATTAGCGTTTATTCGCGTCCATTCGCGGTTAGAGATCTTGGGTGCTGGTTAGGATTTTTTGGAGGAAGTCGTGTTGGTTCATGGCCCAGTATTTGCGTGAGAAGATTTCGACTTCGGTGAGGCCTTTGAAGTTGGTGGAGCGGATGAGTTTTAGGATGCGAGGGGTGGCGTTGACGCCTTCGCCAGGGAGGCCTCGGTCGAGGAGGGGGTGGTCGAAGTCCGGTTTGAACTCGCAGATGTGGAAGGCGAAGAGATGGTTGTTATTGGCGCAGGTTTGGATTTCTGTTTCGAGGTTGGTTTCCCACCAGACGTGGAAGGTATCGACGGCGATGCCGACGAGGGGGTGGTTGATTTTTTGGGCGAGGATGTTGGCATCGCGGAGGGATGTGATGGCAGAGCGGTCTGCGGCGTAGATGGGGTGGAGGGGTTCGATGGCGAGGCGGATGTTGGCGGCTTCGGCGGCGGGGAGGATGGCGCGGATGCCTTCTTCGATTTGGGTGAGGTTTTCGTCGGGTGATTGGCCGAGGGTTGCGCCACAAACGAGGACTATCATGGGGAGGCCGAGGGCTTCGGCTTCTTGGATGGCTGTTAGATTTTGTTCGATTGAGGATTGGCGGTCTTGAGGGGTTTTTCCCGTGAAGAAACCGCCCCGGACGAGGGAAACGGGAGTTAGGCCGCTGTCGTTGAGGTGGGAGCGGATTTTTTTCAGGTCATGGCCTGCGATGGTTTCGCGCCAGATGGATATGCCGCGGATGCCGGCGCGGGCGTAGTTTTCGATGCACTCGCTGATGGACCAGGGTTGGTTGGTGAAGGTGTGGATGGCGAGTTGATCGGGGGTCATGGAGAATTGGATTAAAGTGAGTAGCCGAGGCGTTGGGCGCAATCGATAAGGATTTCGCGTTCCCAATCGGGCCTGGTTGCTGCGGCTGGGTGTGTGAGAGGTGAGGGGCAGCGGCCGATGAGGTTTTGGAAGATGGCGCAGGAGTGTTTGTAGGCAGGGACTGGCTTGCGGAAGGCGATGTTTCCGAGGTATTGGATTGCGTCGGTGAGTTCGGAGTAGCGCGGGTCGCCTTCGAGCCAATATTTGTCACGGAGCGCGAAGAGTTCGGGGCAGAAGGCGGCGAGGCCGAGGAGGTAGTCGGAGCCGTATTCTGTCATGTCGATGGCTAGGTCGTTGCCGGTGAAGATTTTGAAATCGGGGCGGGTTTGGTCGCGGATTTCGAGTCTGCGTATTTCGAGATCGCGGCTGAGAGAGGAGTGTTTGATGCCTTTGAGGGAGGGGATTTGGATGAGGCCGGTGAAGGTTTCCTCATCGTAGATCATGCCATTGGGCGCGAACATGGAGCCGAGTTCAAAACCGAGGACGGCATCGTAGCCATCGCAGACGGAGGCGTAGAGGTCGATGATTTGGGCTGGTGACCATGAGTGGAAACGGGAGGTTTGGAAGAGGATGGGAGTTCCGCCGTGGGAGACGATTTCGTCCATTTGTTTGCGGAAGAGGGAGATGAGTTCGCCGTCCATGCCTTCGACGAAGGCGCCGGCTACGAAGTCGCGATTACCGGCGATGGTTTCTTGTGTGAGTTTTAGGATTAGGGAGCGTTCGGAGGGGAGGATGTGGTTGGCGTAGCCGGTATCCATGTTTACGGCGCAGCCGAGGCCGGCGTTTGTTGTTCGGAGGACGGCTTGTTGGAAGGAGTCGGTCGCGATGGTGCCGTCAGCGTTGAAGGGTAGGAGGCAGGCGGCGTAGCCGGTTGTTTTACGGCCTAGTTTTTTGGAGTTGTGGCGGTTGAGCAGGGACATGGATGGAGGAAATGTTGGATAATTTGGTTGGGAGTGCGATTTATTTTCGCGTGATTTTTTCCATGAGGGTGATGGGGTTGGAGAGGTGATCGGTTGACAAAGCGGGATGGATTTGGAGGATGGGAATCATGTTTGAGATAAATGGCAAGGTGAAGGTGATTTATGATGTGCAGACGTTTCCGAGCGGATTCTCGAAGCGGGAGTTTGTGGTGACGACAAGTGAGTCGAAGTATCCGCAGGATTTGAAGTTTGAGGTGGTGAAGGACAAGTGCGCGATTCTGGACAACTACAAAGAGGGGCAGGATGTGTTGGTGAATTTCGATATTCGTGGGAACGAGTATAACGGCAAATATTATGTGAATTTGTCCTGTTGGAAGTTGTCAGCGGGTAGTGGATCGGGAGGCGGAAAGAAGGATGAGTATTCGCAGGATTTCCCAGCGGATGCGGAGCCATCGCCGGAGGATTTGCGGAAGGCGGATGATTTCGATGACGATATTCCGTTTTAGTCAGGAAATGATTAGTCCTTGCCTATGAAGAGGTTGACCACAAAGTGCACGGAATACACGGAATGGGCGCTGACGCACTTCGCACTGGCCGGAGTTTGATAATCTGGAATCATGGTGCGACTGATTTCACTGAGCCATTGGGGTGCCGATTCGGGCGTAGAGCTCTGTTTGTTCGGAGGAGTTCTCCAGAAGGTCTTTGGAGAGGGTTACTTTGCCGGGTTCGAATATGGTGATGGTGGAGGAGCCACCGAAGGCGAAGTAGCCTTTTTCCGCTCCTTTTTCGATGGTTTGGTTGGGGGTGTAGGTTTGGTGGATGGAGCCGACGCAGGTGGCGCCGATTTCGAGGATGAGGACGTTGCCGAGGTTGGGTGTTTTGAGGTGGGTGAGGGTTCGTTTGTTGGTCCAGAGGTAGGCAAGGTTTTGTGCCAGGGCGATGGGGGAAACGGA
>JBGSRM010000100.1:0-10300 GCA_041737575.1 Akkermansiaceae bacterium | reverse complement strand
TGGCGATATGCCGTTGTCGATTCAGGTGAAGTTGTTGCGGGTGTTGCAGGATGGGACGTTTTCAAGGGTTGGATCGAATGATGTTTTGAAGACGGACGTGAGGATTGTAGCGGCGACGCATAAGAATCTTGCGACGGAGGTATCGGCGGGACGTTTCCGTGAGGATTTGTATTACCGATTGAACGTGGTGGAGTTGCGTATTCCGCCGTTGCGGGAGAGGCCGGAAGACATACCGATGCTGGCAGAGTATTTCCTGCAGAGGATCACAAGGAAGAATGGTATGGCGCGTATCAGGATGTCTTCCGAGGCGACTGCGGTTTTGGCGAGTCATAACTGGCCGGGAAATGTCAGGGAGCTGGAGAATACGATTGCGCGGGCCTGCGCGCTTGCGTCTTCGCAGGTTCTGTTGCCTGCGGATATTCCCCTGGCATCGGCGCCGGGCAAGATGTCCGCGTTGGCACAGGGTTTGGATCAAGTGATCAATGCGGCACCGACGAATGAGCCGTTGATTGAGTGGATCACGGGTCAGGTGGCCGGGCGGTTGTTGGATCGAACGGGAGGTGATGTGAAAGAGGTTGCTCTGGCTTTGGGAGTGGGGTCGGCGGAGTTGAAGCGGATGCTTTCGTCAAAAATTTGATATGTTGCGCCACGTAAACCATCCATTGATAGCGGCCGAGCTCACAAGAGCGAGGAGTCCGGAGTGTCCGAGTCATGAATTTCGGCAAAGGTTGAGGCGCATAGCCTCGCTGATGGTTCCGGCGGTGACGGAGGATTTCGAGAGGGAGGAAGTGTCGTGTGTGACGCCGTTGGAGGAGACGGGCGGGAGTCGGATGAAGCGTCCGGTGATTTTGGTTGTGGTTTTGCGAGCCGGGTTGGGTTTTCTGGATGGATTTCTGGACATGATTCCGGAGGCGTCGGTTGCGCATATAGGTTTGGCGCGGAATGAGGAGACTTTGCTGCCGGATGCGTATTATTTGAAGCATCCGTTAGATCTTGCTGACGCGGAGTTGATCATACTGGATCCTATGCTTGCGACAGGTGGGTCGGCGGTGCATGCGGTGAATACCCTGATGAAAGCGGGTGCGAAGCGGATTCGTTATGCATCGTTGCTTGTGGCGCCGGAAGGGGTTGCGGCGTTTCATGCTGAGCATCCGGAGGTTCCGGTTTATACAGCGGCGGTAGATCGTTGTTTGAATACGAAGGGGTATATTTTGCCTGGGCTTGGTGATGCAGGGGATCGATTGTTTGGGACGATTTGATTTTTATTTTTTGTGATGGGTGTTTTTCGTTTGCGAGTAGGCGAGGAGTGATTAGTTTGTGGGTCTACTGCTGTGTTCGACTATATTGGTAGCTGGCCCGGACCGATGTGAATATTACGGGATCCCAATATGGATGGTAGTTGTCATGCCTTCTCAGGAAGACATGCGACCATTCAAACGATCCCACTTGTTGAGCGACCGGAACGTGGCTCACAGCGCCAAGGACGGCACAGCGGTACTTTTTTTCTTCGTGGAGAGCGGGCTTGAATTTTCCGGTGGATATACGAGGTTTTAAGGAGATATGAGATTTCGGAACAAGGTTGTAGGTTTATTTCAGGCTCTTGGTTTGTTGGTTTTCGGATGTGGACTGGGCTACGGAGAGGATGAGGAGCGGATCGCGGTTTTGATCGATGAGCTATCGTCAGAAACATTCAAGACACGTGAGGTGGCATCGCGCTCATTATGGGAGATGGGAGAAAAAGCGATAGAGGCGTTGGAAGAGGCGAGTTTATCGGATGATCCGGAGCGTGCGTTCCGAGCTGCGGATGTGTTGCGGAAAATTGAATTGAGGATAACACCCGGCACCTCGAAACAGGTGATTGATCTGATAGAGGCGTATCAACGTTCCAACACCCAGCAGAAGGAAAATATTTTAGAAAGCCTGAGGCAAATGAAGGCCTATCACCAGATGCTTACCTTGTATGCGAGGGACAAGCCGGAGGTGAGGGCGTTGTTAGGACCGCACATAAGAGGAGTAGCGATACTTGGCGCACGGGAGGCGATCTTGAAGAACGACATCGAGGGTGCGGTGAAGATGTTAGAAGCGACGGCGAGCGATAAAGACAATCTGAAAGCACTGGCTAATGTTTACTACAGTTTGGGGCGTGTGGATGAGCAGCTTGCGAAGCTTGATCCACCCGAGAATGTGCCGGCTGAAGAGTGGGAATTGGCGCTGTTGCGGGCTAAGGGTGACATAAATGGTGTGATCAAACTGGCATCCGAGAAGCAGCATGATCGATTGCTCGTAGCGATGAAGGTTTTGTCGGGAGATCCCTTGCCGTGGTTGGAGCGCAATGGTATGGGAGAGCAGCGACAGACCGCCCCCGATGCGTATGTTGATTTGGCAATCAAGCGATGGAACGGGCAAGCAGCGGGAAAGAAAGATTTCGCGCCATTGATCAAGCTGCTGGAATCTGAAAAGGAGGCTGAAAAATCGATGGCGATAAGTTCTCTGGCTTTGCTGGGCAGGTTAGGAGAAGTTCGTGATTTGCAGATCAGGGAAGAGCCAATGGATGCATTTCTTTATCATTTGTCCTTGGAGGAAATCGACAAGGCCTTTGGTGCGATCGGATTGAATATTGAAAAGCCCGACTATGTGGAATGGGTAAAGACAAGATTTGATGAGCTACTTGCCCAGGAAGATGAGGATGGCAGTTCAGCGATGAATGATTTGCTGATCCTTGCCAGTTTTTTAGAAAAGAGGGGGCTCAGTGATGATTTGAACAAGGCCTTCTCCAGTGAGTTGTCGAAGCTGGCAAAGGAGGACGAAGGAAAATTCCTGGATATGTTGGGCAGTATGCTCGGGTCTATCTATGGACCTACGGCATTTGCTGTCGATCAGGCAACAGTTTGGGCTGGTGATGATGATGACCGCTGGGGTGATATTTTCACGATCGCTTTAGGTGATGACGAAGGTTACTCGGAATGGCGATCCTGGATTGTGGAAATGGAACCTACCACATCCCAACGAAGAATTCTGGAAGTTTTGCTTGCATTGACACAGCGCAGTCAGAGCCACGGAAATTTGCGTGAGGAGTGGATTGGTAAAATGTGGAAGGCGTTGGAGAAGGAAAAGGATGCTGCAAAAAAGAAGGATCTCATCGAGATGATGATGAATTTGGCTGTGAATCATCAAGATGTATCGAATGCACTCAAAGGTTGGGATTTACTAGATGCAAAGGATCAAGCTTCTTTGATGTGGAGTTCGATCGATAAATTTCTGAGCGCGGCAGGCAGATGGGAAGACGCAGTGGAGATTTTGGAGAAATCGGGGGAGTACGAGAATAATTCCTCACCGGAAGCTCACGCATACCTCGCCGTAAATTTGAGAAGGGCAGGGCTGGAGGAGAGAGCCCTTTTCCATGACGAGATGGCGGCCAAGCTTCATCTGGGAGATACGGGTAGCAGCTTGAGAATAGGAAATTCCTATTTGTATGGTGGGGATAACAAGAGGGCATTGGAGTGGTTCCGTAAAGCTGCGATTCAAGCCGACGTGGTAAGTGGAGAATTCCTGGGAGTTTTAGATCCATTTGCGGACGCGATGATGAGAGAAGGAGAGTGGAATATGGCGGCTTCGTCTTATGAAGCTCTGAACCAAATTTATGCGTCACAGCCGTATCAATCCGGTTCTTTAGCCGCCTACTCAAAGGAAAGATTGAATGCTGACCTGGCAAAGGCGATGGCGGTTTTGAAAGAAGACAGAGAGTATGCGTTGACGTTATTGGAAGGCATACACCAGAATTTCATCACGGACGGAGTTCTGGCGGATGATTTTTTCCCCATGTTGAGAGGTGCCGGACTAACGAATGAATTGGAAAAGTGGTTTGGCGAGACATGGCAGAGAATGGAGGCCGTGATGGATGAGTATCCCATTTCCCATAACACTTCCAACACAGCTGCCTGGTTCGCATCGAGAGCTGGACTGAATCTGGCTGAGGCAGAAAAAAAATTGAAGGCTGCCTTGGAGATAGCACCTGAACAAGCGGCCTATCTTGATACGATGGCTGAGATCAAGTTCGCCCAGGGTGACCGGGTTGCTGCGCTCCGTTGGTCTGATCGGGCTGTTTGTCTTTCTCCATTTGACGAAATGATTCGTTTGCAGAATGAGAGATTCAGGACTGGCGCCTTACCGAAAAACTGAGCTTCTTGTGCAATGTGCGAAGATAATAAACAGCAGAACATAAGAATACTTTTTCTTGGGGACATCGTGGGTGAACCGGGACGCAAGGCAGTGATCCAGAACCTGGCTTTGATCCGGCAGCAACACGCCATCGACTTTGTGATTGTTAATGGTGAGAACGCGGCAGGCGGGAAAGGCATCACATCGAAAATCTCGATTGATCTCCTGCGCGCGGGTGCCGCTGTCATCACTACCGGCGATCATGTCTGGGATCAGCAGGAAATAGTGGATTATTTTCCCGGTGAACCGAGGTTGTTGAGACCCATCAATTATCCGGAAGGAACTCCTGGTGCGGGGAGTGTTGTTCTTCAGACGGATATTTGCAAAGTTGCGGTTATCCAAGCACAGGGCAGAAGTTTCATGCAGCCGCCATTGGATAACCCGTTTCTCGCGGTTGAGAGGGAAGTTCAGCTACTCCACGCGAAAGGAGTTCGAATTATTGTTTTGGATTTCCATGCGGAAACCACTTCGGAAAAAATAGCGATGGGGAGGATGCTGGACGGGCAGGTGAGTTTAGTGGTAGGTACGCATACGCATGTTCAAACTGCCGATGATGTTATTTTTCCTAACGGAACAGGTTATCTCACAGATGCGGGAATGTGTGGGCCAGAAGATTCGATTTTAGGTCGTTGCGCGGAATCCGTGATTTGGCGCTTTCGCTCGGGAATGCCCACCCGTTTTCCGGTTGCAAAAGGCAGGGTCAAGTTGTGCGGAGTCATCATAGAAGCGGATTCTGTCACTGGACGCTGCCTTACGATTGAACGTTTTGTGCATTTTTCTCCCGAAACTGAGTCTGCGGAGGGTTCCTGAGGACGATCCAGGGCTTGAAAATCAATAGATTCCGAGAAAATGACGAAAGAGCTATATTTTTTTTGACAGAATGGCGCACTTTGATAAGTTCCCGCCCGCTCTTCCCCACAGCAGTCAGGGGTGCCGCGCCCGGTCATAGGTAAAATTTGACAGGTCGCGGTTCTTTTGTCGGCTGTAAGGATGGGTGCACAACAATCCAAATTGCTCGTGTAGCTCAGGGGTAGAGCGCATCCTTGGTAAGGATGAGGTCGGGGGTTCAATTCCCCCCACGAGCTCCAGGCAACACAAGCAAAAATCTCAAAAACGTCTCAGCGAAACCACAACAGAAAATGGCCAAAGAACAATTCAAACGCAACAAGCCGCACGTTAACATCGGCACCATCGGACACGTCGACCACGGCAAGACCACGCTCACCGCAGCTATCACCAATACCCTTGCAGAAAAGGGATTTGCTCAGAAAAAGAGCTATGCTGATATCGACGCTGCACCGGAAGAGCGCGAGCGCGGAATCACCATCAACACAGCACACGTTGAGTATGAGACCGAAAAACGCCACTATGCGCACGTGGATTGCCCCGGTCACGCCGACTATGTCAAAAACATGATCACCGGCGCCGCTCAAATGGACGGAGGCATTCTTGTTGTTTCCGCAGCAGACGGTCCGATGCCACAAACTCGTGAGCACATCCTTCTTGCTCGTCAGGTTGGTGTTCCCGCTCTCGTGGTTTTCATGAACAAGGTTGACCTCGTAGATGACGCGGAGCTTCTTGAACTTGTCGAAATGGAAATTCGCGAGCTTCTTTCTTCATACGACTTTCCAGGTGATGACATCCCGGTGATTGCGGGATCCGCTGTGAAAGCCCTAGAAGGCGATCCAGTGCACATGGCCAACGTCAACAAACTCATGGACGCAGTGGATTCCTACATACCTGAGCCAGAGCGTCCAATCGACAAAACCTTCCTCATGCCGATCGAAGATGTGTTCTCGATTGAAGGTCGCGGAACTGTCTGCACCGGACGCGTTGAGCGCGGAATCGTCAAGAAGATGGAAGAAGTAGAAATCGTGGGTATCCGCGATACACAGAAAACCACCGTTACCGACATCGAAATGTTCCGCAAACTCCTCGATGAGGGTCGTGCAGGCGACAACGTTGGACTTCTCATTCGTGGTCTCAAAAAGAACGATGTCGAGCGCGGCCAGGTTATCGCAAAGCCAGGCACTGTGAAAGGTCACAAAAAGTTCAGGTCTGAAATTTACGTTCTCTCCAAAGAAGAGGGCGGACGTCACACACCGTTCTTCTCGAACTATCGCCCACAGTTCTATTTCCGTACAACTGACGTGACCGGCAGCATCAAACTTCCTGAAGGAGTTGAAATGGTTATGCCAGGTGACAACGTCAATCTTGAAGTTGAACTCATCACACCGATCGCCATGGAGCCGACCATGCGTTTCGCCATCCGCGAAGGCGGTCGCACCGTAGGTGCGGGTCGTGTCGGTGAAATCATCGAATAACAACAATCCAAGGCACAATCGAGTGGATTCGCCTCCAGTCGTTTGTGCCACGCCCTCGGGGGCACCCCACACTCAAAGTGGGGTGCCCTCAAGTCGCCTCAAAACACAGCATCGAAAAATATAACGCGTCAGTAGCTCAATTGGTAGAGCATCGGTCTCCAAAACCGAGGGTTGGGGGTTCGAGTCCCTCCTGGCGTGCCATTCATCCTCAAGAACTTTCCAAACTTCATGTTTTCCAAAATCACAAACTTCATTGGTGAAGTCAAAGGCGAGCTTCGCAAAGCCAGTTGGCCATGGGATTCCGATCCAAAGGCAAAAGGCTTCAAAAAGTACAAAGAACTTATCGATTCCACTATCGTTGTTCTCATTGCTGTGATTCTACTGGCAGCCTTCGTGCAGTTCTGGGATTTCATCCAAGTTTTGATCGTTGGTTTCCTTACCGATGTTTTCCGCTGATTTTTTACTTCTTAAGAATATCCACAATGCCAGTTCCCACAGACTATAAAGATCAATGGTATGTCGTCCAAGTCCTTTCGGGCATGGAAGGCAAGGTGCGTGAACGCATCAAGCGACAGGTCTTGAGCCAAGAAATGCAGGACTACATTCGTGAAGTCCTGGTGCCTACGGAAATCGTGTCCGAGATCAAAAGGGGCAAAAAAACCGAGACGAAGAAGAAATTCTTTCCAGGTTACATTATCGTCAACATGTATTTGATGGATGAAAACAACCAGCTCGTTGAGAAAACATGGTTCTTCATCAAGGAGTTGGAAGGTGTCATCGGCTTTGCCGGAACAAAAGACAAGCCAACCCCCATGCGTGCTCGCGAAGTGGAAGCAATGTTATCGCAAATTCAAGAGCGTGAAGAAACAGTTCGTCCCGCTATCAGTTTTGAAGTCGGTGACACCGTGAAAGTAGCCGACGGTCCTTTCCAATCTCAAAATGGAATCGTCGAAGAAATCGACCCTGAGCGAGGCAAACTTCGAGTTGCTGTCGATATTTTCGGACGCACTACGCCAGTCGAACTTGAATACTGGCAGGTCGAGCGTGAATAGAAATACCATTACACCTTTTACCCCTAAAAACTTCAGCACTTACTAAATAAAATCATGGCCAAGGAAATCGTCAAACTCATCAAACTTCAGATCCCAGCCGGAGCTGCCAACCCATCTCCTCCCGTCGGCCCGGCTCTCGGTCAGGCTGGTGTCAACATCATGGCATTCTGCAAAGAATTCAATGCCAATACCCAATCACAATCTGGAGATATACTTCCGGTCGTAATATCGGTTTACAAAGACAAGTCATTCACTTTTGTAACCAAACGCCCACCTGCCGGTAACCTCCTCAAAAAGGCCGCAGGTCTCGCATCCGGTTCCAACGAACCTAACAAGAAAAAGGTTGGTAAAATCTCCAAGGAAAAACTCATGGAGGTGGTCAATATCAAGATGCCCGATCTCAACACTAAGGACCCTGAGGCGGCAGCCCGTATTCTCGCAGGCACCGCACGTCAGATGGGTCTTGAAATAGAGGGAATGTAAAACAATCTCCGCTCATCAGATACACAAGTCGTATCGGGGGAGCGAATCGCAAGAGGAAAGTCCGAAAGACAATCCGTTATCACTGCAAACCAAAAAACAACATGTCCAAAAATAGAAGTAAACGCTACCTGAAAGCAGTCGAACAAGTCGGTTCAGATAAATCCTATTCCCTCACCGAGGCAATCGTCACCCTGAAGAAACTTCCCGCACCGAAGTTCACTCCTACGGTAACCCTTTCCTTCCGTCTCGGAGTCGACCCCAGAAAAAGCGACCAAATGGTTCGTGGTTCTGTTTCACTGCCGCACGGAACCGGTAAGGAAGTCCGTGTGATCGTTTTCGCTCAAGGTGCCGCTGCGGAAGCAGCCAAGGCAGCCGGTGCGGATCTCGTTGGTTACGAAGACCTCATCAAAAGAATTTCCGAAGGCTTCGTCGATTTCGATTCAGCCATCGCAACGCCAGATGCCATGGCCGAAGTCCGAAAAATCGCCCGTGTTCTTGGTCCTCGCGGTCTCATGCCGAACCCGAAAACCGGCACAGTCACCGATGATGTGGCCAAAGCCATCAAGGAAGTGAAAGCAGGCCGTATCGATTACAAACTCGACAAGAACGGCAACGTTTCCGGGGCTATCGGTAAAGCAAGCTTTGATGACAAACAACTCGAAGAAAACGCACGCGCTTTCCTCGACAGCGTGGTTCGCTCCAAGCCGCCGTCCGCAAAAGGCAACTTCGTGCAAGCAGTTACCATCGCCGCCTCCATGCTTCCGGGAATCCAGCTTGAAGCCTCCGCTTACGCCAACAAGGCATCCGCATAACCCAATCCACTGACGACCATGAATCCAGATAAACAAATCATCCTCGACGGACTCCTCGCAAGAGTCAACGGGTCTCCTTACGTTATCGTCATCGACTATACCGGACTGACAGTGCCTCAATTCAGCGAACTTAGAAATCGCCTCGGCGACAACGGTGCCAAGTGTACTGTTGCCAAGAACAGCTTCATGCGCAAGGCACTCTCAGAAGCGGGTCTTCCTGACGTAGGTGCCGACCTTGTTGGGCAGACCGCATTCATCACAGGCAGTTCCGAAGTCTTTGCTGTTGCAAAGGTTCTCAAGAATTTCGAGAAGGAATTCAAGAAACCCGACATGAAGGTCGGCATCCTCGGCAGCGACATTCTTAACGCTGAAAAGCTCAAACAGCTTGCCGATATTCCTTCCCGCGAGGCGGTTCTTGCCCAGCTTCTCGGTCTTATCAACGAGCCTGCCACGCGTATCGCGCGTATCCTGCTTGAGAAATTCGATCCAGAGCGCGAACAATACAAACCAGCAGACTCCAGCGAGACAAGCGAGGAGTCACCTGAACCCGCCACCGCAGAATAAGAAAAATTTGAATGGATGGTCGAAGCGTCTCCACGTGACGGCCTGATTAAAAATGGTTCCTCGTCGGTCTCTCAGCAGAGAAACTGAAATCCTCGGAAGCTCCGAGGGCGACGATACCGCAAAGGAGTAAATACATGTCAAACATAGCAAAATTAGTAGAAGAACTCGGGAAGCTTACCGTATTGGAAGCTCTCGATCTCGTGAAACAACTCGAAGAAACTTGGGGCGTATCCGCCGCCGCAGCCGTTGCAGCAGGTCCTGCCGCAGCAGCCGGTCCAGCAGAAGAAGCCGAAGTGCAAACCGAATTCAACGTCGTCATCAACGAGGCGGGCGCCAACAAGATCGCTGTCATTAAGGCAGTGCGTGAAGTGGCTCCCGGACTTGGACTTGCCGACGCTAAGAAACTCGTCGAAAGCGCTCCTGCCAACGTCCTCGAAGCCGTAAGCAAAGAGGCTGCAGAAGCCGCCAAGAAGAAACTCGAGGAAGCCGGCGCAAAAGTCGTCCTCAAGTAATTCACAAGGATTTCACCCGGAGCGGAACCATCCGCTCCGGGCAATCCCCCACAAACCAAACCAAAGCAAAAAATCGAAACCGACACGTGATTCTGAAAACCACCCAGTGCCACACGCCGCTTGCGATCCTTTGCTTCCCATTTCCAATTCTAAAATAATCTCTGCTCGCGCCCTCACAGGCACGGGCTCAAACGCGTAACATCTAAGAAACTGCATACTATGGCTGAACGTCTCTATTTCGGTAAATTTGAAGAGGTCATTGACCCACCTAACCTCATTGAAGTCCAAAGCAGATCTTACGAGGATTTCCTCCAAAAAGACGTTGCTCCTGGTGA
>JBGSRM010000065.1:0-9695 GCA_041737575.1 Akkermansiaceae bacterium | reverse complement strand
GCGAAGGTCATCAGATGATGACACCCCTCCGCCTCCACCGTCACCGGCCGCGAAGGTTCGTGCCACTCCGGCCCCGTCTTGCCCTCGGCCACCAATTTCTTCTGCAGTTCCGCCACAAGGTCGGCGTTCTCGCAATGCGCGGTCACCACCACCCCAAGTTCTTTCGCCAGTGCCAAGGTCTGATAGAGTTCAGCATCCTCAATCCCGAACGCGCCCTTGTAGGCCAGAAATACTTTGAAAGACGTGATCCCTTCTTCGGCCACGATCCCGCGCAACGCTTCAGCCGTCCCCTCTTCGAACCGAGTCACCCCCATGTGAAAGGTGTAGTCGCACGAGGAAATTTCCGCCGCCTTGCTCTTCCACAACCGGATCGCTTCACGCGGATCATCCGAACGCGAAGGGCAGCACATCTCGATCAATGTCGTCGTGCCACCCATCAACGCCGCTTTGCTTCCCGTGGCGTAATCGTCTTTCGAAAACGTCCCCATGAACGGCAGGTAAATGTGCGCATGCGGATCAATGAACCCGGGAAAAACCAGCTTATCTGTCGCATCGATCACCTCCGTGTCCGGCGGAGCTGTTAGACCCGTTCCGATTTCCTCAATTACCCCATTCCGGCACAGCACATCGCCGAAAAACGAACCTTCATCCGTGACCACCATTCCGTTTTTGATCAAAAGAGTCATTGAATTCATCTCATATCATTTCGCCCAAATCTCGCCATCCCCAAAGCTGAACCACCGCGTCGTCGTCGTCTTGCGCTGGGTGTAGAATTCCACACCTTCCTTGCCTTGGATGTGCAGGTCGCCGAAAAACGAATCATTCCAACCCGTGAACGGAAAATACGCCAGCGGCGCGGGCACCCCGACATTGATCCCTACCATCCCCGCGCTCACATTGCGCCGGAACTCGCGCGCCGCCTTGCCCGAGTTCGTGAAAATCGCCGCGCCGTTTCCGAACGTCTGCCGGTTCGCCATCGCCACCGCTTCCTCCAGAGTTTTCGCACGCATCACCGCCAGCACAGGGCCGAACACCTCCGTACCCATCAATGGATTTCCTTCTTCAACCCGGTCAATCAGAGTCGGGCCAAGGAAAAATCCTTCCGGTGCCTCGTGCACCTTCAGCTTGCGGCCATCCGTCAGCACCTTTGCCCCGCCTTGCTCGCCTGCGTCGATCAGTCCTGCCACCCGAGTCCGATGCTCGGCGGAAATCACCGCACCCATGTCCGGCTGCGAATCACGGATATCCGTCGGCCCCACTTTCATTGAGGCAATCAGATCAGCCAGCGCAGGCAACAAACGCTCGCCCGCCTCACCAACCGCCACCGCCGTCGATCCCGCCATGCAGCGCTCACCGGCACAACCGAATGCACCGTCCTTCACTGCCTCGGTCGTCCGTTCCACATCCGCGTCCGGCATCAGGATGATGAAATTTTTCGCCCCGCCAGCCGCCTGCACCCGCTTGCCGTTCAGCGTTCCTTTCCGGTGGATTTCACGTGCCACCGGAGTCGATCCAACGAAGCTGATCGCCTTCACATCGGGATGTTCTAACAACGCATCCACCGCCTCCCGGCCACCGTGGACGATGTTCATCACGCCCGGCGGCAAACCCGCTTTCTCCAGAATTTCCGTGATGCGCTGCATCGTCAGCGGTACCTTTTCGCTCGGTTTTAAAACGAAGGTATTCCCACACGCGATCGCCAGCGGCCACATCCACATCGGCACGAGCGCCGGGAAATTGAAGGGGCAAATTCCCGCCACCACACCTAGCGGATGCCGATCGGTATGGCAGTCGATACCACGCGCGATGTTTTCCAAACTCTCGCCCATCAGCAGCGTCGGGATACCGCATGCATACTCGACCACCTCGATCCCGCGCCGCAGATCGCCGCGCGCTTCGGAAAGCGTCTTGCCATGTTCCGTCGCGATCCCAAGGCACAATTCCTCGAACGCATCCTCTAACAAAATCTTCGCGCGAAACAAAACCTGCGCCCGCTCGTTGGGCGGAGTATCCCGCCAATCCGGAAACGCCGCCTTCGCCGAAGCCACCGCCGCATCCACCTCCGTCCCACCGCACATCGGAACCGTCGCCAGCACGGAGCCACGCGAGGGATTGTAAACCGAACCGATTGTTGCAAGATCCGGCGTCAGCCACTTGCCTCCTATATAGTTCTGGCAAACGGGAGGCGTGGTCGTATTCATCATTGGCGATAATCCAGCGTTTTCCGTGCCATACAAGCAAATGCTTCGTCGCCTTGCACGTAGTCTGCTACGTAATGACCCAACCATGTCCGACCGCCCTCCCATGACCGACCCGAAACGCACGGTTGCGGAGCTGAAAGAACTCCGAGCGCTCACCGGCGACGACGACGGCGCACAACGCGTCGCCTTCAGCGCCGTTTGGCAAACCGCACGCGACTGGCTGAAAACGAAAATGGCCACGCTGCCCGTCGAGTCCCACCTGGATGCCGCCGGCAATCTTTGGTTCACCCTGCCCGGCGAATCCGAAAAATCGCTACTCATAGGCGGACACATCGACTCAGTCCCCAACGGCGGCTGGCTCGATGGCTGCCTGAACCTCATGGCCGGAGTAGAGATCATGCGACGCATCTCCGCGGAATACGCCGGCCGCCCGCCCGTCACCGTCCGACTCGTCGATTGGGCGGATGAGGAAGGCGCGCGCTTCGGGAAAAGCCTGTTCGGCTCCTCTGCCTTTTCCGGCAACCTCAACCTGGAAGAAGCCCGCTCCCTCACAGACCGCGATGACATCCCTTTGCCCACCGCCTTGGAAAACTGCGGCATCCACTTCGAGAAAGTTCTCGATGCGGGAGCAGAGCGAAAAAACGCCGCAGCCTATCTCGAACTCCACATCGAGCAAGGCCCTGTTCTTCTTGATCTCGGACTTCCTCTTGCCACCGTTCTCGGCACCTGTGGCGTCGAGCGCTGGGCGATTACCTTCAAAGGCCAGGCCGCCCACTCCGGCAGCACCCCCATGAACCGCCGCAAAGACGCTTTCCTCGCCGCCTCGAAAATGGCTCCGGAAATCTATCACATCACCGAGCGCCACGGCGGCGTGTGCACCATCGGCTCCTGCAAAACCGAACCCGGCATCGTCACCAGCGTCGTCGCCGAGTGCCGCCTCACCCTCGACCAGCGCCACCTCGATGCCGCCTCCCTCGCCGCGATGCTCGCCGAAGCAAAAGCTGCCAGCCAAGGCTTCGCAGAAGAAGGCGGCTGCACCGTCCACTGGGAGCGCATCTGGCAAATCGCGCCGGTTCCCTTCCATGAAACCCTCATCGCCTTCTGCGACCAAGCCGTTTCCGAAACCTCCGGCACCACCCACCGTATGCCCTCCGGCCCCCTCCACGATGCGGCGGAAGTCTCTCTCGCCGGCATCCCCACCGTCATGATGTTCGTCCAGAGCCTCCACGGCATCAGCCACAACAAGATCGAAGACACCCTGGAAGAGCACATCGAGCAAAGCGTCGTCGCTATGGATCGCCTCGCGCGGAAGACGATGGATTGGATACTGGAATCCTAGTATTTCACCAACCTCGGATCAGCAATGAAAGATTGCGCGGATCCGATCACGATTTTCCCGAAGTCCTCATGCCTTGGATTCAGCAGGAAATTCAGCTCGCCTGGTGTGACCGCCGAAGGCACCGAAAGAACGGCGCTTCTCATGGATTTCAGCCAGGAGTCTCCAATCGCACGTGTCGCAAGCCGGGCTGACTCGTCTTTCCAGTTTTCCGGCAAGTTCCCCGGATCAAGATCGGTGACGAAAGAATCCGGAAACTCGATGTGGAAATAGGAGAAATAATGGGCAAGGATTTCGGGTTCCTCCAGATGGACAAGCACCTCCAAAGTGGCCAGCGAAAGGGATGAGGCGCAGTAAACGGCGGGACGCCCGCTACTGTTCCAACGTCCACCAGCAAGCTTCGCTCCTTCGCCCGTGAACGCGGAGGATATCCATTTCGTAGAGCAGATCCGGTATGCGGAAATCATGAGAAAACACCGTGTGCGATCCTGAGCAGCAGTTTATCCACTTCCCTTGCGCCGAATTCCGTATCACAGCAGCGCAGAGGAGTGAGCCCGGAAAGCGCGCGTTTCGGATGAGTCATCCAGCGCGCTGCGGCTTCTTTTTCCACAAGAACCGAGACCGCGTTGCTTAAGACCGAGCCGACCCTGAGAATTCTTTCCGACTCGTCCGGCTTGAAGAAATCCGTTCTGCGGGCAAGCGTGCGCAGCGGAATGGCGACGACTTCCGCGAGTTCCTCGTTGGTGGTGCCGAGATCCGACCGTAGTTTTTCAAAAGCCGCACGTGGCACCCCGTTGCGAAGCGCGTCTCTGAGGCGGGGAAGCGCACCGGCGATCTTGGCGGAAGTTTTCACTCCGAAATCCTTCAATACCGCCAAGCCATGATCGATGCCATCTGGATCCAACGCGCTGGAAAAGGCGTTATAGGCCACCGCATTATCTTCCAGCTTGGCTGATGCTTCTTCAGGAAATGCGTATTTCTTTGCCATATGGCTGAAAGAATACGCCAACTGGCAAAGTCGTCAATGACATTTATCTGGAAAGTTCATTCGACTGCTTCACGAAGTCATCGCCATCCCACTCGGCATCGTTTTTCACCATGCTTGCGCGTTCCTTGGCGGCGGCGTCCTCGGCCTTACGGGTGAGTTGCATCCGGACGAGTTCGGCGTGGGTGGTGAAATACGGCAGGCTCAGGCCTTTGAAATCGTCGATCGTTTCGAAGCCCTTGCCCTCCATGAATTCGAGCAAGCCCTCACAGAGATCCTTCACCATGCCGTAGCCGAACTTCATCACTCCGGTGCAGACCTGCACGGTGTCGCTGCCTAACAGAATGAACTGTGCGGCGTCCGCGCCGGTTTCCACCCCGCCCAGCCCGGAGAGCGTGCGGCCGGGGAAATCCTTTTTGATGAGTTGCGCGATCTCCATTACCATGCGCAGGGCGATGGGTTTCACCGCCTTCGAGGAGTAGCCGCCGGGGGTCGTGTAGCCCTCCACTGTCGGTTCCGGACGAAGAGTTTCTAGGTTCACGCCCATCACGCTGCGGATCGTGTTGATGGCGGAGACGCCGTGGCAACCGGCACGGAGGGCGGCGGCGGTCGGCTCCTCGATGTGGGTGACGTTCGGCGTCATTTTCGCCCAGACCGGGATTTTCGAAACCCCCATCACCCAGCCGCAGACTTCCTCAAGGATCACCGGATCCTGACCCATCGCCGCGCCCATTTTTCTTTCGGGCAGGCCGTGCGGGCAGGAGAAATTCAGCTCGAAGGCGTCCACCCCTGCGTCTTGGCAACGCTCGATGATCTCGCACCACGCGTCCTTGTTGTATTCCTCCATCACCGATGCGATCAGGATCCCCTCGGGATGTGCGTCCTTCGCTTCCTTGAATTCATCGAGCCAGATTTCAAACTTCCGATCACTGATCAGCTCGATGTTTTCCCAGCCGATGACCTCCTTGCCGTCGTTCGCCATCAACTTCGCGTAACGCGGGCCGACGTTGACCACCTTCGAGCAATCTAGGCTCACTGTTTTTGCGATCACGCCGCCCCAGCCTTCTTTGAAAGCGCGTTTAATGACCTTCACATTTGTACCCGGAGGTCCCGATCCGATCACAAAAGGATTCGTGAATTTCAGGCCGTCAACGGTGGTTGCGAGAGTGCTCATGATTGGAGAGGTTGTATGATTCAAAAAGTGAGAGAAAGCTCAAAACATGCCGAAAAAATCGTTCAGGGCGGAGCGGCCAGGTTTTCTTGAATGAATCAGAGCCGTGCTGTGATTGGTTTGCTTTTTTGTGGCGGGGATGAGGATGGAATGATTGGCTGTTAGGCAGTTGACAGCGAAGCGATGGATGATGTTTTCAAGAAGATGAGTTTGCGTTTTCAGTGGGAGGAGGGGCGTGATGTTTTTTTGAGGGATGGGAAGGCGGCGCATGGTTTTTTGAAGAAGTTGAACGGAGAGGGTGAACATTTGTTGGCGGTGGAGGTGGGTGAGGAGATTTTGTCAGGCGGGGCATTGGTTGATGATGTTCCTGTGAGGCAGCAGGTGGCGCGGGCGTTGGCGATTCTGGGATCGAGTGATGAGGCTCGGAGGGTATTGGAGGGGATTTCCGGGGGAAGGAAAGATGAGGGTGAGACTTTGGGTTTGTTGGCAAGGGTGTGGAAGGATTTGGCGGTTCGGGCGAGTGAGCCGGGTGAGGTGAAGAGGTGTTATGGGGAGGCGAGAGCTTGTTATGGCAGGGGATATGAGGCGGCTGTGGCGGCAGGTGATGAAGGTGGTGCCGCGTATTGCGGGGTGAATGCGGCGGCGATGTCGGTGATGCTGGGGGAGATGGATGTGGCGAGGGATTATGCGGGTAAGGCGGCGGTTCATGCGGGTGGTGACGGCAGTTATTACGGGACGGCGACACGGGCTGAGGCGGCTTTGATTTTAGGAAATGACGAGGAGGCTGAGGCGATGTATCGGGCGGCTTCCGAGCTTGGAGAGAAGGGGAGGCAGTGGGCAGATTTGGCATCGACGAGGAAGCAGTGTCGTGCGTTGTGCCATGTATTGCATGGGAGGCGGGATCGTTTTGACGGGTGTTTTGTTTCGGGGGTTGTGGCGATTTTTTCCGGGCAGGTTTTCGCGAAGGATGAGGAGTTATCAGATGAGGTTAGAAATGATGTGGAAGCTCGTGTGGCGAGGTGGATCGAGGAGAACGAGATTCGACATGTGTATGTTGGCGCGAGCTTGGGATGGGATTTGATATTAGGAGAGGTGGCGAAGCGAGCGGGGATGGAGGTTCATTTGATTCTTCCTTATGAGAAGGATTTGTTTGTTAGAAATGAGTTTCAGGATGGGGAGCGGTTTGAGTTATTGTGTGGTGGTGCGGCTTCGGTGACGGCTTTGGGGCGGGAGCCGATTCGAGAGAAAGCCGGGGAGCGTATGTTCGTGGACAAGATGGTTGCGGCGCGGGGGAGTTTGTTGGCGAGTCATTTGGGTGTGGGTTTGAAGGCGTTGGCGGTGGGTGATGTGAAGTCCGCCACAGCGGTGGGTTTATGGAGCGATGCGAATTTGGATGCGTTTGTCATTTATCCGAAGCAGCCGGAGCTGGATGGGGTTCCGGAGAAGGATGTGGTTGCGAATCCGTTGCCATTTCCGCAGGCGTTGGGTGGGGTGGGGAATCGGCAGGCGGTGCTGGCGATTTTGCATGTGCATTTTCAGGGTTATGAGGAGATGGGAAGTGAGGGGTATTTGGTTTTCAGGGAGAAGGTTTTGGAGACGATGGCGGGGTGTGTTGTGGGGTTGAATCGACCCGCGACATCGGTTTTGGGCTTGGGTGGGGAGTATAGTTTTGCGTTTGCCGGGGTTTATGGAGCGGCGGAGGCGGCTTTGAGGTTGTCGGAGGCTTTGGGTAAGGTTTTGGAGGGTGAGATGAAAATGCCGGCGATGTGTTTGCATGCGGGGCCTGTGGGTTTGGAGGTGAATCCTTTGCTGCATATCTACGCGCCTAGTGGTGAGACGGTGACGCGGTGTGGTGTGATCTGCGGGTCTTTGCCGAGCGGATCGATCAGTGCGACGGAGACGTTTGTGGCGCTATCGGTTTTGGAGGCTGTTAGAGGATTTCGATTCGAGCATACAGGAAAGATTGAATGCAACGGAAGAGCCGACCGTTTGTTCCGGCTGCAAACCAATTTAACATAATGAACCGACTTGTGATTGTTCCCGATGAGAGGCTTGAGGCCGTGGGTGCGGAGCTGATGCCGAGGCTTGCTGCGATTTCGCGTGAGATAGATGCCAACAATCTGGTGGGATTATTTTATGCGGAGGTGGTGGGGATGTTGGAGAAGGCATCGGTCAGGGAGGATGGGGTGTTGTTGGTTTGGGCAGCAGAGGGGAATGGGTATTCGCCGGCGTGGGCCGGGGAGGGTGTTGCGCAGGATGTGGTGGAACGTGTGAGGGCGGATCAGGGGGAGGGGATGATTGCGCGGGTTTTTGGCTGTGGTCGCGGTGAGTCTGCCTGGGCGGATGATTTGGAAATTTCCGAGTGGAGCAATATGGAGATGGTGATGGGTGTCAGGATTTCCGCGATGTCTGTGAGTCCGGTGTATGTTTTCGGGTATTGTGTGGCGGCGGTTTCCATTTCTACTACGGATGCCGTAGATGTATTGCCTTTGCCACTTTCGGAGATTTCCGGATTGTTGGCGAAGTTGATCGAAGATCGGATTTTGCGGGCTGCTTTGGGTATGGAATCGATATGAATCATACTTCGACATGGTTGAGTCATGAGGAGGTGCGGGAGGCACTGAGGAAGGGACGTGGGAGGGGGGTGAAGATGGCGGTGATTGATTCCGGGATCGAGCTTTCGCATCCTGCACATGCGGGTTTGAGATTGGTGGATGATCTGGCATTTGAGTTGACGCCCGAGGGTGTGGTAAGGCGAGTGCCGGGGAAGGGGATTGATGTTTTCGGACATGGGACGGCGGTCGCGCATGCGATCCGGCGGATGGCGCCGGAGGCGCAGATCGGGAGCTTCCGGGTATTGAACGCGGCGTTGGGATCGAAGTTCCAGATCATCAAGGAGGCGGCGGTGTTGGCGATCGAGAGAGGATATCAGATATTGAATTGTAGTTTCGGATCGAGGGCCGACATCAGCAAGATCGAGCATTTCAAACCGTGGGTGGATCTGGCGTATCGAAGGGGGGTTCACATCGTAAGTGCCTGCGATAACGAGAATTTCAGGAATCCGGAGTGGCCGGGATATTTTCCGAGTGTGATCACGGTGAACATGGCCAAGACCGAGAGCGATGATTTGTTTTTCCGGTGGGATGAGCCTGCAGGTGATTTTTCGAGGCATCTTGTGGAGTTCGCTGCTCGCGGGGTGGATTTGCAGGTGCCGTGGAAGAGGGGGAAGTGGTCGAAGCAGACGGGCAGCAGTTTCGCTGCGCCACATGTGGCGGGATTGCTTGCGAGGTTGATAGGGGAGCACGCGGGAGTGAAGCCGCCGGTTGCAAAGGCTTTGTTGCAGGAGGTGGCGTTGCCTTGGGGCGCGGGGATGAGGGGACCTAATTTTTAGGTTCATTCATAGAAACAACTTCCCTTATCTGGTAGAATAGAGGCAGTTATTTGGATTTCTAAGAAGGGCGATCAAGCCAGGGACAAGGAAAGATTTTTGACCACGGATCCTACTTCGCCGCCTACTTCGCCGAGGCTACGAAGGCCGAGAAGGCTACGAAGGACAGGTTTCACGGATTATCACGAATAAGACCGGATATAATGGAAGTCCTGTTCCTGATTTTTAAGTGATTATACCCTATAGAGCCAAAATTTGCTAAAACTACGATCTGCATAGGTAGGAATCGGTGGTTAAAATTTCCACGATTTGCCTATTATCTCCCTAGCTTGATCGCCGTAGCGTGACCTCTAGTTATTGTGGCTTGTGGGGGTGGACTTGGGATGTCTATATTTTGGTGTTTTATGAAGAAGAGATTTTTTCTAAGTGTGTTTGTGATGGGTTTATGGGGATGTTTATCGGTTTTGGGTTTTGGGCAGGAGGAGGTGGTTGAGGTAGATCCGTTTGAGGAGAGTAAGAAGTTAGAGGCGGTTACTGAGGTTAGTGATTTGCCGAAGATGGTTCGGGTGCAGGTTGAGTTTATTGATGTGGCGCATGAGCAGGTGACGGAGCTG
>JBGSRM010000058.1:0-10076 GCA_041737575.1 Akkermansiaceae bacterium | reverse complement strand
ACCAATCCCGTCAAGCCGACAACCTCTCACCACCGCTTTTCCCCTTGGAAAATCCACCCGCCTGCACTACCCTCCGCGACATGGCCAACGATGGCGACCCCTTCGCTCAAGCCTTGCTAGAGGAACGCCAAATCCCCTACTCCAATCCATAATGCACCCCGTCGAAGAATACACCACCGTTCGCTCCATCTTCATCCGGAACCGCAACGTCCTCCTCCTCCAAGGCCAGTTCACACCCATCTACACGGACTACTACCTGCACCTAATGCAGCACCAAATCCGCCACACCCCGGAACTCGACTCCCTCCTTAAAGACTCCCTCGCCCTCCTCACCCTCCACCTCACCGCCCGCCCCTGGGCCGAAACCATCGCCTGGACCGTCAACCTCCGCGCCCCTCGCATCAACCTCTTCGTCACCGGCGCATCCCTCGAAAAATCCATCACCGGACGCATCTTCACCGAGGACGTCCGCGAACCCGACCGTAACCTCTTCTACTCGCAAACCTCCACCCCAACCCTCCCCAAACCCCGCTTCTCCACCCTCGAAGTCAACGGCAGAGACCCCATCGACTGGATCTCCAACCTCTACGACCAATCCGAACAACGCCCCGCCCGCGCCTTCCGCCTCCCCGACGAAAATTTCGCCCTCCTCGCCGCCCAACCCGATGCCGACCTCGACTGGCTCGAATCCCTCACCCCAGAACAAGTCGCCAACATCGAATCATCCGAGGAAACCTCACTCCTCGAAACCCGCCACTTCCACTTCCACTGCGGCTGCAACCTCGAACGCATCCTCCCCATCCTCGGCGGCTGGCGCGATAAACCCGACGAACTCTTCCACGACGCCAACGAAATCACCGTCCAATGCCCCCGCTGCGCCGCCTCCTACATCGTTACCCGCGACATGATCTGACGTTTTTGTCACTCGAAGTTCTGTTCAAAAAAACTTGAACAAAGCAACCGATCAACACACGGTCTCCCTCGTGGACCCCATCTCCCCCGAGACCCAACCAGAATCCCTAACCTCCCTCCAACTCCAGGTTATCGACTTCTTCACAGACGGCGTCCGCGTCCTCGGCCTCCCCCCCTCCCTCGGCGGTATCTACGGCCTACTCTTCATCTCCACGGAACCTCTCTCCCTCGACGACTTCGTCGCCAAACTCGGCATCTCCAAAGGCTCCGCCAGCCAAGGCCTCCGCACCCTCCGCACCCTCGGCGCTGTCATCGAATCACCTGCAAACGGCGACCGCAGAACCTACTTCACCCCGGCCACCGACCTCAAACGCCTCGCCGGCGGCTTCATTCGCGAACAAATCCGCCCCCACCTCCAAAGCGGAAAATCCAAACTCCAATCCATCCGCCAATCCGCATCCCTCACACCGGACCCCTCCGAACGCCAATTCCTCACTGACCGCGTCGAACGCCTCGAAACATGGATGAAACGCGGAAACCAAGTCCTCCCCCTCCTCCAAAAACTCCTCGGCCAATGAACCCCAACCCAACAGACATCCCCAGTTGGTTCTGCGTCCGCACCCAAACCAAACGCGAACACATCGCCGCCAAACACCTCCGCGAACTCGAAGGCATCCAGGTCTTCTGCCCCCGCATCAAATATCGCAAAGCCACCCGACGCGGCAAAATCTGGTGGCTCGAACCCCTCTTCCCCGGCTACCTCCTCGCCAAATTCAACCTCGCGGAAATGGAACGCACCGTCACCTTCTGCCAAGGCGTTCGCGGCCTCGTCCGCTTCGGTTCGGAAATCCCACCCGTTCCCGACTCCTTCGTCACCTCACTCATCCAACAAGTCCAAAACCAAGCCTCCGATGAACCCGAACTCATCACCCTAAAACCCTCCCTCTCCATCGGCGATGAAGTCGAAATCGCCAACGGCCCCCTCCAAGGCATGAAAGGAACCATCCAATCCATCGCCCCAGCCGCCGAACGCGTAAAAGTCCTCCTCGACTTCCTCGGCCAACTCCAACCCGTCAACCTCGACCTCTTCTCCATCCTCCTCCCCCACAAACCCATACCCCATTTCTAAACAAAGAAGCCCATTTGTTCATTTTTAATTGAACAAAACCACAACCTCCATCTCAATCCCCCTCGTCTCCCACAAAGAGACAACCCACCACCAAATACCACCACCCAAGGTTTTCTTCCAAAAACGGAAGATACGACCAAGGGCGGTAGCGTATAAAAATCAAAATAAGTCCTATAAGCCCCATAAGTCCTAACCCCAACACTCCTACACCTCACTTTCAGGATTTCAGCTTTTACCAATTATGAACAAAATCTTCATTACCGGTCACCGCGGCATGGTCGGCTCCGCCCTCCTCCGCAAAGCCACATCCCTCGGCATCGACACCCTCACCGCCACCCGCAGTGATCTCGACCTCACCAACCAAACCGAAGTCTTCGATTTCCTCAAAAATAACGCCCCGGACACCGTCATCATCGCCGCCGCAAAAGTCGGTGGCATCCACGCCAACTCCACCTACCCCGCCGACTTCATCTACGAAAACCTAGCCATCGCCTCCAACCTCATCGAAGGCTCACGCCGCGCCAACATCCCCCGCGTCCTCTTCCTCGGCTCCTCCTGCATCTACCCGAAAATGGCTCCCCAGCCCATGCCGGAAAACTGCCTCCTCACCTCCCCCCTCGAAGTCACCAACGAAGCCTACGCCATTGCAAAAATCGCCGGCCTCAAAATGTGCCAGCACTACCGCGCCCAACACGGACTCCTCTACCACTCCGCCATGCCCACCAACCTCTACGGTCCTGGCGACAACTACCACCCCGAAAACTCACACGTCATCCCCGCACTCATCCGCCGCTTCCACGAAGCGAAAATCAACAACGCCCCCTCCGTCACCATCTGGGGCACCGGCACCCCCTGCCGCGAATTCCTCCACACCGACGACCTCGCCAACGCCTGCTTCCACCTCCTCACCCTCCCCAACCCTCCCGACTGGGTCAACGTCGGCACCGGCTCCGACCTCACCATCCTCGACCTCGCCAAACTCATCGCCAAAACCACGGGCTATTCCGGCGAAATCCTAACCGACCCCTCCAAACCCGACGGCACACCCAAAAAACTCCTCGACATCTCCCTCATCCAATCCACCGGCTGGTCCCCACAAATCCCCTTCGATCAAGGCCTCGCCGCCGCCTACCAGGACTTCCTCGCCTCCCTCGAATCCGGCGAAGCTCGCCTCTGATTCCGCTCCCCTCCTCACCTTTTGAAACTGAGCGCCATCCGCCTCGCCGCTCTCGCCTTCGGCTTCTTCATCATCGCCGCCGTCATCATCGCCAACCGTGGCGAAGGTGGCAAATGGTGGTCTTTCATCCACTCCATCCCATACGGCGACAAAATCGGCCACATCGGACTCTTCGGTACCCTCAGCTTCCTCTCCAACCTCGCCCTCCCCAACTTCCGCATCCGCCACCTACCCCGCTTCATCACCGCCACCACCTTCGTCCTCCTCATCCTCATCTCCCTAGAGGAAATCTCCCAAGCCTTCATCCCCACACGCTCCTGCGACCTCTTCGACTGGCTCGCTGATCTCACAGGCTTAGCAATCGGCCAAATCACAGCCATCTCCTTCGCAAGGCGTTTCAGTAATAAAACCGCAACAACCCAATAATATCCAGTAATGCGCCCACCACTCCAAGTCGAGCGCCTGCGCGAATTCATGGCCGCGCTCGGACGGGAAACCTCAGGTCAAGGCCGCATCTATCTCACAGGCGGCGCGACTGCTCTCCTTTACGGCTGGCGGCCCATGACTGTCGATATCGACCTCAAAGCCGATCCCGAACCCGCCCGCTTTTTCGAGTCCATCGCGCACCTCAAAGACTCTCTCCATATTAACGTCGAACTTGCCTCGCCTAGCGACTTCATACCAGAGCTGCCTGATTGGCGCGCACGTTCCATTTTTATCGAACGCCACGGCCAACTCGATTTCTACCACCTCGACCCCTACAGCCAGGCCCTCTCAAAAATATCAAGGGGGCACGCGCGTGACCTCACCGATATCGAAGCCATGCTCAACGACGGGCTAATCCACAAAGATCGGCTGCTCGGTTACTTCAACGACATCAAACCCTCACTCATCCGCTACCCAGCCATCGATCCCGCCTCCTTCTCACAGGCTGTAACTGCTTTCGTCAATAAGCCATAAGCACAAAACACATGACCGCCAAATTTCCTATCCTCACCGAACTCCCCGGCGAACACCTCATCCTCAAGGGGCTAGCCGATCTCTCCGAAAGCCATCACACCATAGAGACATGCCTCGTCCGCATCGCCTCAAACCGCCTTTCCCGCGCAGGCATACTTTTCCCCTGCGAAATACATCCCGAAAACGCGGAACTCGACCTCTACGCACTGCTAGCTCATTTCGGCGACAACGCCCACTCGAAATACAACGCCTTGATCCGTGAACTCATCAGCTTCGAGCAAGCCCTCGACCACCGCCTCTCACGCGCCAGCAACCAAGACATCCTAGCACTCTCATAGCTTCGAGCCTAAAGAAAACCAATCATGGAGCACTCATTCCGTTTCCAAAATCTCGACATTTGGAAAAGGAGCGCAGCCATAAGCATCGAACTCTTCTTACTCGCAGACACGATAGAAAATCTGAAGCACTTCCGCTGGTCCGAACAACTACGATCCGCAGTCATCAGTATCACGAATAACATCGCCGAAGGCTCAGGCAGTTCTTCAAAACCCGAGTTCGCCCAATTTCTCAACTACTCACGCCGCTCCATCTTCGAGACAGCCAACATGCTCATCATTCTCAAAAACGAATTTCACCTCGACACACCCATCGAAGCCCTCCTCTCCGAACTAGACGAAATCTCCCGCATGATCTCAGCCTTCCGCAAAACCCTCCTCTAACTCCTCTCTCTATAACTCCAACCTCTAAGCTCCAAGCTCTAAGCTCAAATGAAACGCGCACTCATCACCGGCATCACCGGCCAAGACGGCTCCTACCTCGCAGAATTCCTCCTCGAAAAAGGCTACGAAGTCCACGGCATCAAACGCCGCGCCTCCCTCTTCAACACCCAACGCATCGACCACATCTACGAAGATCCCCACATCGAAAACTCCCGCTTCAAACTCCACTACGGCGACCTCACAGACTCCTCCAACCTCACCCGCCTCATCTCGGAAATCCAACCCGACGAAATCTACAACCTCGGCGCACAATCCCACGTCGCCGTCTCCTTCGAAGCCCCCGAATACACCGCTGACGTCGATGCCATGGGCGCACTCCGCCTCCTCGAAGCCATCCGCTTCCTCGGCCTCGAAAAGAAAACACGCTTCTACCAAGCCTCCACCTCCGAGCTCTACGGCCTCGTCCAGGAAATCCCTCAAAAAGAAACCACCCCCTTCCACCCTCGCTCCCCCTACGCCGTCGCCAAAATGTACGCCTACTGGATCACCGTGAACTACCGCGAATCCTACGGCATCTACGCCTGCAACGGCATCCTCTTCAACCACGAATCCCCCCGCCGCGGCGAAACCTTCGTCACCCGCAAAATCACCCGCGCCCTCGCCAACATCGCACAAGGCCTCGAACAATGCCTCTTCCTCGGAAACATGGACGCCCTCCGCGACTGGGGCCACGCCAAAGACTACGTCCGCATGCAATGGATGATGCTCCAACAAGACCAACCCGACGACTTCGTCATCGCCACCGGCAAACAAATCTCCGTTCGTGAATTCGTAAAAATGTCCGCCCTGGAAGCCGGCATCGAACTCACCTTCTCCGGCTCAGGAATCGATGAAATCGCCACCATCACCCACATCACAGACCCCGCCAAAGCCCCATCCGCAAAAATCGGCGACATCATCGTCCGCGTCGACCCACGCTACTTCCGCCCCGCAGAAGTGGAAACCCTCCTCGGCGATCCCACCAAAGCCAAACAAATCCTCGGCTGGACCCCCGAAATCACCGTCGAAGAAATGTGCGCCGAAATGGTCGCCTCCGACCTGGACACCGCCCGCCAACACGCCCTCCTAAAACAACACGGCCACTCCATCAGCGTCGCCAGAGAATGATGAAAATTCTGGACAGGAAACCTGCACAGGTTAATCTTCCTTCATGCCCACCATCTCCTACACCGAAGCCCGCGACCGACTCGCAGGAGTCTGGGACGAAAGTGTCGCCACCCGCGAACCCGTAACCATTGATCGCCGTGGCCACGAATCCATGGTCCTCGTCCCCATCGGCGAATGGAGCGGCCTTGTGGAAACCTCCCACCTCCTCCGCTCTCCCGCCAACGCACGTCGCCTCCTCGCCGCTCTAAACCGCCTGGATAATGGCGAAGGAACCCCACTCTCCACACAAGCACTCGCCGCTCAATCCGGACTCACATGAAGCAGGATGAACGCCTGTTGATCTTCGACCGCGATTTCCTCGATGACCTCTCGCACTGGGTTTCCACCGACCGCAAAACCGCCCTCCGCATCCTAGAATTAATCGAAGCCATCCGGCGCGATCCATTCACTGGCATCGGCAAACCAGAGCCGCTCCGCTACTTGGGATCAGGTATTTGGTCACGACGCATCACCCAAGAGCACCGCCTCGTTTATCGCGTCGAAAGTGACCGCATCCTCTTCGCCCAAGCCCGCTACCACTACTAAGTTCCTAGTAACTGATACATCTCGCAGCGACACCCTCTTCTTGAATTTTAGAATTTAAAGTTTGAAGTTTCTCCCCGTCATCGGCCTCCCCATAGCGGCCACCAACTACCAAGAAGCCGTAGATTGGATCTTGGAAAAAGCCCTCCTCGCAGACAAACCCTACGCCGTAGAAGCCGCCAACACCCACGTCGCCGCCCTCTCCCGCCACGATCCCGAATTCTCAAAATCCATCCAGAAATTCGACCTCATCACCCCGGACGGCATGCCCCTCATCTGGTCTCTCAACGCCCAACTCCCCCCAAACGAAAAACTCACCGACCGCGTTTACGGCCCCACACTGATGCTCGAAACCATCAAGGCCACACAAAACAAACCCCAATACCGCCACTTCCTCCTCGGCGGCAAACAATCCACCCTCGACAACCTCAACTTAAAATTCTCCACCGAATTCCCCCACGCCACCATCGCGGCAAGCTACTCCCCACCCTTCGGCGACTGGCCGGAAAACGAAACCCAATCCATCATCCAAAAAATCCGCGACTCACGCGCCAACCTCATCTGGGTCGGCCTCGGCTGCCCAAAACAAGAACACTGGATCGCAAAAAACAAACACCTCCTCCCCCCCGCCATCTACTTCGGCATCGGCGCAGCATTCGCCTTCCACGCCGGCGAAGTCAAACAAGCCCCTCCCCTCCTCCAAAAACTCGGCCTCGAATGGCTCTACCGCCTCGCCATGGAACCCCGCCGCCTCTTCAAACGCTACCTCACCTACAACTCCCTTTTCCTCTTCTATTCCCTCCGCGATCGCATGCGCGACTGAAGCATCTCCCTCTCCCCTCTTCCTTGAAGGTTGAGAGTTGAAATTTGAATTTTTATGAAAGTCTCATCCATCTGCTGCCTGGGCGCCGGCTACGTCGGCGGCCCCACCATGGCCATGATCGCCGCCAAGTGCCCTCACATCCAGGTCACAGTCTGCGACATGAACAACGCCAGAATCGACGCCTGGAATTCCGAAAACCTCCCCATCTACGAACCCGGACTCCAAGAAATCGTCGAATCCGTCCGCGGCAAAAACCTCCACTTCACCACGGATATCAAAGCCGCCATCGCCGCCGCTGACCTCATCTTCGTCTCCGTCGGAACACCCACCAAATCCTACGGCATCGGCGCCGGCCGTGCCGCCGACCTCCGCTACATCGAGTCCGCCGCCCGTATCATCGCGGAAGTCTCCAAAGGCCACAAAATCATCGTCGAAAAATCCACCATCCCCGTAAAAACCGCCTCCGCCATCAAGACCATCCTCGCCGCTAACTGCTCCTCCTGCGCCACCTTCAGCGTCCTCTCCAACCCCGAATTCCTCGCCGAAGGCACCGCCATCGACGACCTCAACAACCCCGACCGCATCCTCATCGGCGGCGAACAAACCCCAGACGGCCTCCAAGCCATCGAAGCCCTCGCCTCCGTTTACGCCAACTGGATCCCTCGCGAAAAAATCATCACCACCAACCTCTGGTCCTCCGAACTCTCCAAACTCGGCGCCAACGCCTTCCTCGCCCAACGCATCTCCTCCATCAACTCCATCTCCGCACTCTGCGAAGCCACCGGCGCCAACGTCGATGAAGTCTCACGCGCCATCGGAACCGACTCCCGCATCGGCCCCAAATTCCTCAAAGCCTCCGTCGGCTTCGGCGGCTCCTGCTTCCAAAAAGACATCCTCAACCTCGTCTACCTCTGCGAATCCTTCAACCTCCCTGAACCTGCCGCTTACTGGCGATCCGTCGTCACCATGAACAACTGGCAGAAATCCAGATTCGTCGAAAAAATCGTCCGCTCCCTCTTCAACACCGTCTCCGGTAAACGCATCGCCATCCTCGGCTTCGCCTTCAAAAAAGACACCAACGACACCCGCGAATCCGCCGCCATCCACATCGTCCGCGACCTCGTCACGGAAAACGCACACGTTGTCATCTACGACCCGCGCGTCCCCATGCAAACCATCCATCGCGACCTCCTCGAAGTCGGCGTCCCCCAAGACGTCATCGACTTCAACGTGGAAATCGCCTCAGACCCCTACACCGCCGCCACCGGCGCACACGCCCTCGCAACCCTCACCGAGTGGGACGAATTCAAAACCCTCGACCTCCAAAAAATCCACGACCTCATGCTAAAACCCGCCTTCGTCTTCGACGGCCGCTCCATCCTCCCCCACGACCAACTGGAAAAAATCGGCTTCAAATCCTTCACCATCGGCAAAGGCTAACCCTACCAACTTGACAAAGCAGTCATTTCAAACTAGTCATTTGTATATGAAAGCCTCTGTCATGGATCTCCGCTACCGCACCAAGGAAATCCTCCGCGCCCTCGACGCAAAAGAAGAAATCACCCTCACTCACCGCGGAACCAAAAGAGGCACCATCATTCCCGTAGATTCTAAATCTAACAACTCCAAAACCTTACCCACACACCCTGCCGTCGGCATGTGGGCAGACCAACAAGAATCCGTCGAACAACTCATCTCCAGAATTCGCAAACCACGCTCATGCTGATCGATACCGACGTCCTCGTCTGGTGCCTACGCGGCAACATAAAAGCCGCCTCCACCATTGCTAACATCGAAACAAAAACCATTTCTCAAATCACCCGCATGGAACTCATCGCGGGTTGCCGTTCCAAAACAGAAATCACCCTCCTAAAACGATTCCTCACCGAAAACGGATTTCAAATCATTCCTCTCAGCCCTGAAATCGGCTTTCGTGCCGACCTCTGGCTAGAACAAAAAAACCTCAGTCACGGCGTAGGCCTCGCAGACTGCCTCATCGCTGCAACCGCCTCCACCATCGGCCTCCCCCTTCTCACCGCCAACGCCAAACACTTCCGTTGCTTCTCCGAACTCGAGGTCAGGAAATTCACCCCTTAGTGCCCGGCACTTTCCCTCATCGCCTGATCTTCCTTGAGGTTTCATGTTTAAGTTTTAGAGTTTCATGATGAACATCCATCCAGAGCACCACCGCTTCCTCATCCGCCACGACAAAGAGTCCCTCCTAAATCAAAAAGGACTCGCCATCTGGATGTGCGGCCTCTCCGGATCCGGAAAATCCACCATCGCCAACGCTGCCGAACGCGTCCTCCACCAACAAGGCCGCTTAACCATCATCCTCGACGGCGATAACGTCCGCACCGGCCTCAACTCCAACCTCGGCTTCTCCGACCAAGACCGCCTCGAAAATATCCGCCGCATCGCCGAACTAACCAAAATCCTCGTCGATAACGGCATCATCGTCTTCATCTCCGCCATCACCCCTCGCGGCGAACTCCGCGACCTCGCCCGCGGCCTCGTCGGCGAACAAAACCTCTTCGAGGTTTACGTCAAAGCCTCCTACGAAGCCTGCGAAAAACGCGACGTCAAAGGCCTCTACGCCAAAGCCGC
>JBGSRM010000051.1:0-3750 GCA_041737575.1 Akkermansiaceae bacterium | reverse complement strand
CCCAAGCCGTCACGTTCCAAACGGCGTCTGACCCCGGTGGAGTCGCGCAGACGGCCGTCAAGTTTCGTAGGCGGGCTTTCCCGCGGGGGTAAGGGGCCTTCACGGTAGTAGCGGTTGGCTGAGGCTTTGCCCTTTTCCCTGCACTCCGGGCAGGTGCTGTAGTGCCGAGTGGTGCCGGGTTTAATGTCCAGCTTTCCGCCGCAGCGGCAGATACCGAGCTTCCTCGCTTCCGCTACTTTCACGCGCATGCGTGTGTTGGCATCTTCGCGTCTCTTTTTCTCACGCTCGGTGCGCTCCTCAGTTGTCGGACTCATGGGATTGTCGGTCGTATTCATTGCTCTCCTCACATTGGGAAGGAATGCTGTCGCCTTTGTCAATTCATCCTATTTCTTCGGATTTGATTTGACGTAATCAATGCTTTCTTTGACTTGGGGGACGTTGTTGTCCCAGTCGTTTTCGTGTTCGATGGAAATGTGTCCGTCGAATTTTTGTTTTTTGAGTTCTTCGAGGCAGGCGGCGACATCGACGACACCTTTGCCGGCGGGGACAACCGCCGCATTGCCGAAAGCGGCTTTGTCTTTGAGGTGGACGCTGACGATGCGGCCTTCGAGGATGCGCAGGCATTCGACGGGCTTGAGGTTGGAGGTGCACCAGTGGCCGAGATCGGCGCAGGCTCCGACGCGTTCGTCGCGTCCTTCGACGAGACCGCTGATGTAGAGCGGGTGCCAGACTTTGTATTTAGGATTGCTCATGGAGCCGCCGTGTTCGTGGAAGGCGACTTTGACATCGGTGCGCTTGGCGGCGGCTTCCCATGCGGTGATTTGAGTCGCGGCCTCGGTGCAGACGGCGTAGAGCCCCATGGCTTTTGCGAAGTCCATGATTTTATCGACTTCCTCCGGTGTTTTTGCATCGACGACACCGTAATTGACAGCATGCACGCCTTGGCGTTTGCACTCGGCGAGCAGCTCTTTGCGCGCTTCCTCCGTCATGTTGTGGTGCACTTTGACATCGGAGTCCGGTTTCATTTTCTGGCCGGGATAAAACTCGATCATGTTGCCGCCGGCTTCTTTGGTTTTGGCGATGGCCTCGAAGGCGGTGAATTGTTTGAAAGTGTATGCTTGGGCGCCAATGAACCAGCCTTCCTGGCGGAGTTCTTCGGGAATGGGTTCCGCATGGAGGGAGCCTGCGAGGGCGAGAACGGCGAGGGTACGAATGATTTTCATGAGTGATCTGGTGCTGGGGCTAGGAAAGGTGAGCGGAAGGGGTTTGGAAAGGAGGAACGATGGGTTGTCGCAGAATCTTTCATGAGAGGGCGGTAGTGAGTTCAGCAACGGTATCGACGATTTGGTCCGCGTTGTGCAAATGTTCGCGATCGTGGTAGCCCCATGTGACGGCGATGGATTTCATGCCGGCGTTGGTGGCGGTTTCGAGATCCATGGTTGAGTCGCCGATGATGGTGCATTGCTCGGCTGGGATGCCCAGTTGGGAGGCGATTTCGAGGGCGCCTGTGGGATCGGGCTTGTGGGGCAGGTCATCGCGTTTTCCGAGGATGACGGAGAATGTGCCAGCAGGGAACAGCCGGGTGACGATGTCCAAGGTGAAGGTGTGTGGTTTGTTAGAGAGGACGGCGAGGGGGATTTCGCGACGGCGGAGATCGGCGAGGAGGTCGGGGATGCCCTCGTAGACAAAGGTTCCATCTGGCCACGAAACGCCGTAATCGGCTGCGAAGAAGCGCAGGACGCTTTCTATGAGGTCGGTGCGACGGACGCCGGTGAGCGAGCGTTCGACGAGTTTTTGCGCGCCGTTTCCGATAAAACTCCGGACGGCTTCATCGCTGTGGCCGGGTAGTCCGTGGGCGGTCATGGCGCGGTTGAGAGAGGCGGCGATTCCGGGCAGGGATTCGACCAATGTCCCATCGAGATCAAAGATATAGGCATTCACGGCGGTGAGCAAAGCGGGGGAAGAAAGAAAGGAAGAGTAAATTTTTCCCGATGTGGGGCAAAAAAAACTCTTCATCATGCGGGAATCGTTTTAGTTTTCCAGCCGTGGCGAGTGAAAAAGCAAAATCACAGGGTAGTTCGTTGTGGCAGGATGCATGGCACAGGCTGGCGAACAACAAGCCGGCTGTTGTCAGTCTGGTGGTGCTTGCCTTGGTTTTGTTCGCTTGTTTTGTAGGGCCATTTCTTCCGTTCGTGAAAAATCCGACCACGATCAATCTTGCAAATGCCTTGGCATCGCCGTCAGCAGAGAATTGGTTCGGGACGGATCAATTGGGACGCGATCTGTTTTCGCGTGTGCTCTACGGGGGGCAGGTCTCCCTGTTGGTGGGGCTGGTGGCCACGGCCGTGGCTGTGTTCATCGGTGTGGTATATGGAGCGGTGGCCGGTTATGTGGGCGGTGTGGTGGATGCTGTCATGATGCGTTTCGTGGATATCTTATTCGCCCTGCCGTTTCTGGTGCTGGTGATTCTTTTCGCATTGGTGGTGGACGCGCCTGCGGCCGCATTTACTACGTGGATAGTAGATAAGACCGGTTGGGCGAGGGACCGGGTCGCGCCGATCACCACCCTGATACCGCTTTTCATCGCGATCGGCGCGATCGGGTGGCTGACGATTTCACGCATCGTTCGCGCGCAGGTGCTCAACGTGAAGAAGCTGGAATTTGTGGAAGCCGCGATTTCCCTGGGTTTGAGCCGGACTCGGGTTCTTTTCCGGCATATTTTACCGAACGTGATCGGGCCGATCATCATTTACACCACGCTGGCGGTGCCCGGGATCATGCTTTTGGAAAGCGTGTTGTCTTTCCTGGGTCTTGGGGTGAAGCCACCGAATTCTTCCTGGGGTATTCTTATCAAAGATGGTGCCGACCGCATGGAGATCGGGCCTTACCTGTTGCTATTTCCTTCTTTGTTCTTCGCGACGACGCTTTTCGCGCTGAACTTCCTGGGCGATGGATTGCGTGACGCGCTTGACCCGAAATCGTCGAAGGATTGAGGCTGGCGGCTTAGAGAGTCCCTGCGTTGACAATCCCGCCCGTCCTCGTCACCGTCATCCGCATGGAAACCACTGTTGGTCTTATCTCTCTTGGCTGCGCGAAAAATCTCATCGATTCCGAGGTGATGATCGGCCACCTCGCGCAAGCGGGTATGGTGCTCACGCCCGATGCGGAGCTGGCGGATGTGCTGATTGTCAACACCTGCTCGTTCATCGACATGGCGAAAAAGGAATCGATCGATGCCGTATTCGGAGCGGTCAACGCGCGGAGAGATGATCCGGATCGCGAGCGTCAGAAGATCATCGTCGCCGGTTGTCTTTCGCAGCGTTTCGCTACCGAGCTGCCTGGCATCATGCCGGAAGTGGATGCCTTCATCGGCCTCGATCAAATCACCAAGGTCGCGCCGATCATTGAAAATTTGTTAGGAAAAAACAACGCATCCGAAGTCGAGAAAACCGAAGGTCCGGCGGCGACGGACGACCCTCGTGATTTCGTGACTCTCAAACCGAAGTATGTTCCGGATTACACGACGCCGCGTTTCCGCCTCACGCCGGATCATTACGCCTACGTGAAAATCGCCGAGGGCTGCAACCATACCTGCACCTTCTGCATCATTCCGAAAATCCGTGGTCAGCACCGCTCGCGCACGCAGGAATCCGTCCTGCGTGAGGTCGAGGCACTTGTCAAATCCGGGGTGAGGGAGATCAATCTCATTTCACAAGACACGACCTACTTCGGCATGGATCAATGGGAGGG
>JBGSRM010000021.1:0-14307 GCA_041737575.1 Akkermansiaceae bacterium | reverse complement strand
ACTTGCACACCGACATTTTCCCCTAGAAACTTACCCACGACGCATCCGGCGAACCGGAACAATTCCTTGATGTTGAATGATTTCACAACCACAACTCAAGGCCGATCCCGGGTGCGTCACCATCAAAAATCGCACGCAAATCTGACGGAGAGCCTGATTTTTTGGGGTGAAGTGGGTATGGTGTTGGTAGAGAAAGAACTGTTAGATTTTCACCGATATGGCACTTGATCGAATTACACAGAAGTTGCAGGAGGCGTTGCAGGCGGCGCAGGGTTTGGCATCGAAGTCATCGCATCCCGAGTTGAGGAGCTCGCATGTTTTGTTGGCGTTGTTGCAGCAGGAGGGAGGGATTGCGGTGCCTATTTTGCAGAAGGCGGGGGTGGATGTGACGGGGTTGAAAGCGGCGGTTGCGACGGCTTTGGCTGGCGAGGTGAGTGTGAAAGGGGCGACGATGCAGCCACAGATCAGTGCGGGTTTGCGGGCGACGCTGGAGGAGTCGGATCGGGTGAGGGAGGAGATGGGGGATGATTATTTGTCGATCGAGCATTTTCTAACAGGTGCTTTGAAGGGAGATTCGCCGGCGGGCAAGTTGTTGAAGGGCGCGGGTTTGGATGGGAAGAAGCTGGAGACTGCGATCAAGGAGGTGAGGGGATCGCAGAAGGTGACGGATGCGGATCCGGAGGGGAAATATCAGACGTTGGAGAAGTATGGGACGGATCTGACAGCTCGTGCGCGGGCGGGTAAGATTGATCCGGTGATCGGGCGGGATCATGAGATACGGAGGGTGTTGCAGGTGCTTTCGCGGAGGACGAAGAATAATCCTGTTTTGATTGGGGAGCCGGGTGTGGGGAAGACGGCGATTGTGGAGGGTTTGGCGCGGAGGATTGTTTCCGGGGATGTTCCGGACTCGATGAAGAACAAGCGGGTGATTGCGTTGGATATCGGGTCGATGTTGGCGGGTGCGAAGTTTCGAGGGGAGTTTGAGGAGAGGTTGAAGGCGTTTTTGAAGGAGGTGACGGATGCGGAGGGAAAGATTATTTTGTTTATCGATGAGCTGCATACGATTGTGGGAGCGGGAGCTGCGGAGGGTGCGGCGGATGCTTCCAACATGTTGAAGCCGCAATTGGCACGGGGTGAGTTGCATACGATCGGGGCGACGACTTTGGATGAATATCGGAAGTATATTGAGAAGGATGCGGCGTTGGAGCGTAGGTTTCAGCCGGTAATGGTGGGTGAGCCATCGGTGGAGGATACGATAGCGATTTTGCGTGGGTTGAAGGAGCGGTATGAGGTGCATCATGGGGTGCGGATTCAGGATGGTGCGATTGTGGCGGCGGCGATGATGTCGGATCGTTATATATCGGATCGGTTTTTACCGGATAAGGCGGTGGATTTGATTGATGAGGCGTCGTCGCGATTAAAGATCGAGCTGGATTCGATGCCGACGGAGATTGATGTGTTGGAGAGGCAGATCATGCAGTTGGAGATGGAGAGGAAGGCGTTGGAGAAGGAGAGTGACAAGGCGTCGAAGGTGCGTTTGGAAAAGGTGATGGAGGAGCAGGCGAATTTGAAGGAGAAGTCTTCGGGTTTGATGGCGCAGTGGAGGAATGAGAAGGAGGTGATTGATCGGGTGAGGTTGGCGCAGGAGAGGATTGAGGGGTTGAGGAATGAGGCGGAGAGGGCGCAGAGGATCGGAGATTTGACGCGTGCGTCGCAGATCACGTATGGGGATTTACCGGAGGCGCATAAGTTGTTAGAGGGAGCGCAGGAGGAGTTGGCGGTGATGCAGAAGAACGGGGCGTTGCTTAAGGAGGAGGTGACGGAGGAGGATATTGCGCGGGTGGTTTCGTCATGGACGGGCATTCCGGTGAACCGGTTGCAGGAGGGGGAGAAGGAGAAATTGGTGAATATGGAGGCGAGGTTGGGAGATCGGGTTGTGGGACAGAAGAAGGCGATTGTGGCGGTATCGAATGCGGTGCGGCGTGCTCGTGCGGGTTTGCAGGATGAGAACCGGCCGATCGGATCGTTTTTGTTTTTGGGGCCGACGGGTGTGGGCAAGACCGAGTTGTCGAAGGCGTTGGCGGAGTTTTTGTTTGATGACGATGGGGCGATGGTGCGTATCGATATGTCGGAATACATGGAGAAACATAGTGTTTCGCGGTTGATCGGGGCACCTCCAGGGTATGTGGGTTATGATGAGGGAGGGCAGTTGTCAGAGCATGTGAGGCGGAAGCCGTATTCGGTGGTTTTGTTTGATGAAATCGAGAAGGCGCATCCGGATGTGTTCAATGTGCTGTTGCAGGTTTTGGATGATGGACGGATTACGGATGGACAGGGTAGGACTGTGGATTTCCGCAATACGGTGTTGATCATGACGTCGAACATCGGTTCGCAACACATTTTGGATGAGAAGAATGCTGAGCAGAGGGAGGCGGCGGTGATGCAGGCTTTGCGTGGGCATTTCCGGCCGGAATTTTTGAATCGGATTGATGAGATCGTGATTTTTGATCGGTTAAATCGCGAGGATTTGACGACGATTGTGGATTTGCAGTTGGAGCGGGTGAGGAAGCGTTTGGCTAAGCACGGTCTGGCGTTGGCGCTGACGGGGGAGGTGAAGGAGTTTGTGGGGAATCAGGGGTATGATCCGGTGTATGGGGCGCGGCCATTGAAGCGTGCGATCCAGCATCATTTGTTAGATCCGCTGAGTATGGATGTTTTGGAGGGTAAGTTTGTGGATGGTGATGTGATACGTGGGGAGTTGAGGGATGGGCGGGTAGTTTTTCATAAATGAATTGGCTGTGCATGGATGCGGCGGTAGCGTATTTCTCATCATGGCAGCTAGGAAATCCGCGAAGAAATCGACCAAGAAAAAGCGCGCTGCGGCTATCCCGCTACCACCGGCTGCTGACTGGCGGACTACCGATCAGGATGAAATTCTCCGCCGTGTCCAACGCGCACGGGCTGAGAAACATTCGATCACCAACTTACATCCCGAGTCTCTCGTGTTTTCCAGATTCGCCGTAAAATCCCCGAGCGGCATGGTTTATCAGGTTGAGGTGCGGGATATCAAAGATCGTTCGTTTTCCTGTAACTGCCCGGATTTCCGTATCAATGGTTTGGGCACCTGCAAGCATATCGAAGCTGCGCTCATTTGGTTGAAACGCCGCTTCAAGGGTGATTTCAGAAGTGCGGAAAAAATCGGATCAGCACACATCGACATCGTGTCTTCTGGCGACACGCTGCAAATCGAACGCAATCTCGACAAGCTCCCATCCGCGCTCAAGCCGCTCTTTGACAAAGATGGCCGCCTCCTCGTTCCTCCTGATGAAGCACTGCCCAAGCTCAGCCGCAGTACGAAAATCCGCATCTCCCAGGACATTGAACCATTTCTTGAAACGCGCCGCCGTGTCACTGAGCGCCGCGCCATGCGCCGCGACTATGAAACCGGAATCGTCGAGGGTCGCCACCCGGAGCACGTTACACTGCATCCGCTATATCCCTATCAGCGCGAAGGCATGTTGCACTTAGCATTCGGCGAGCGTGCGCTTCTGGCCGATGAAATGGGACTTGGCAAAACCATCCAAGCTGTCGCAGCGTGCGCCCTGCTCCATCACCTTGGAAAAGCGAAACGTGTGCTTGTTGTTACGCCCGCCTCGCTCAAAGCGGAGTGGGAAGAGCAAATTCGAAAGTTCACTACCCTGAACCAGCAAATCGTTTTCGGTTCCCGCACCGCCCGCCTGAAAAACTACGCTACTCCCAATCCGCCGTTTTTCACCATCGTCAACTACGAGCAAGTCATTTCGGATTCGCTCGATATCAACCAGCACCTACGCCCCGACATCATCGTTCTCGATGAAGCGCAGCGCATCAAAAACTGGGCGACTAAGACGGCGCAGGCCGTCAAGCGTTTGCGCTCGCGCTATGCTTTCGTTCTAACAGGAACGCCTATCGAGAACCGCATCGACGAATTATACTCCATTGTCGATTTTCTAGATCCCACCTTGTTGGGGCCCTTGTTCCGCTTTAATCGCGAGTTTTATCATTTTGATGAAAAAGGACGTCCCGCAGATTATCGGAATCTCCCCGCCCTGCGAGAGCGAGTGAAGCCCGTTCTGTTGCGCCGCCGCAAACACCACGTGGAAACCGAACTTCCTGACCGTTCTGACCGCAATCATTTCGTCCGTCTCACACAGGCCATGCAAACGGAGTATGATGAGATAAAACAATCCGTGGCTGATCTGATCCAGCGCTCGCTGCGCCGCCCGCTCACCAAGAAAGAGCAAGACCTGCTTATGATCCTGCTCGGCATGATGCGGATGATTTGTGACTCGCCCTCGATCATCAAAGGCCGCGAGTGTCAGGATTGTCCCAAGCTGGATGAACTGGCGCGCATTATCGATGAAGTGTTGTCCGATCCGGATGTGAAAATCATCATCTTTTCCGACTGGGAAGGCATGTTGAAAAAAGTCCGTGCATGGGCCGAGAAAATCGGCGTGGGATACGCTTGGCATACCGGCAGCGTGCCTCAGCAGAAGCGCCGTGGAGAAATCCTCGCCTTCCGCAGTGATCCCGAGTGCCGGCTTTTTCTCAGCACCGATTCCGGCGGTATTGGCCTCAACCTGCAAAATGCCAGCGTTGTCATCAACTGTGACCTTCCGTGGAATCCCGCGAGGCTCGAACAACGCATCGCCCGCGCATGGCGCAAACACCAGACGCGACCCGTCACCGTGATCAATCTAATTGCCGAGAACACCATCGAGCACGCCATGTTGGAAACCCTTGCCAACAAAACACACCTCGCAGATGGAGTGCTCGATGGCACGGAAGAATCACTGTCCAAGGCGAAGCTCAAGCGTGGAGCAGATGCCCATCTCGCCCGCTTGAAACAATTCCTCAGCAGCGCTCCATCGAACAAAATGGCTGGCCACAAATCGCCGCCTGCCGATCCGGCACTCGCCTTCGTCGAGCGAGCCAGCGAGGTTTTGGAAAAATCCCTCATCCACTGTCAGGAAGCTGTGCTTCCCGGTGATGCCACACCGGTTCTGCTCACCGTCCTGCGCGATACAACCCGCGCCGCTGCCGTGTCCGCCGTTTTCAGGGAAATCGACTGGCGTGGCAATGCACCGAGGCTGCATATACTCGACGAATCCACATGGGCCAGCCTGCAACAACTCGCTACTGCGGGTCTCATCACCTTCAACACCCGCGCCACCAGGCATCTTGCCGGCGATGCACCGCCGATGCCTATCAAGCCTGCCCTCAGCCCAGAGCAACTACAACGCATCGCCGACTTGCGCGCCTTTGCAGCCAAGAAACAAAAAGTCGCCGATTTACTCATCGCCTCCGATCTCGCCGAAGAAGCTGACCCACATCAGATAGCCGCGGAGAAAGCGCTGATGGAAGCGGATGCGATTGAGAAATACTCTCCCTGTTCAGCAACCGACTGAACACGTTGTGGCAACGATTCAACCTCCAAAGAACGTTTTTCATCCAGATGCCCACCCAATAACCTCGCCAACATTCAACCTTGCCGTTTATATCTTTCTAAGAAAAATCAGCTCAACTACCAAATTAAAATCTTTAAATGGAGCTTGCTTAGATATGTTCAAATGAATACCATTTCTCTGGATTTCCCCAACTTACCAAACAATATCCTCAATGTGGCTCGATGATTTCTCAAATCAACTCGGTTGGCCCTCTGCCGAGCGAGTGACCTCGCCGAAAGGCGGAGGCCAGAAGCACTACGCCAGACAGATACGAAACAAAATCGGTGCCGCGCTTGCGGAGTATGGAAAGGGTTTCGATGTCGAGACAGGCATCCTCACCTCCAACCCCGATATCGATAGCTCGGAGTCACCCATCGCGATTGTCTGTCAGTTTCATCAAGCCGTGGGAGACGATGTGCTTCGCGAGGCACAGCGCCTTGCATGGAACTTCACGCGGGCTTCCCTGCTGATCACTCTTGGGCCTCATCGCGTCCAAGCTTGGACATGCGCCTTGGCTCCGAAGCAAGGCAAAACCCAGCGCAAGCTCGATGCGCTCCGAGCCATGGCACCATTATCATTGGCCGAAGGCGAGAAGCGCTCAAATTTGCTTCAGAGCGACGCCGCATAAGTGCTTCATTGGGTGAACCTCGTCAGCGGTGATTTCGTAAAAGAGCGCCCCGCGAAGTTCCGCAAAGAAGAGCGTGCGGATGCCAAGCTGTTAGGAAACCTTCGCGCCGTTCGCTCCAAACTCCTTGCCACTGGCATGGAAATGGAAGTCTGCCACAGTCTGTTGGCCCGGTTGATCTTTACGCAGTTCCTTTTTCAACGACGTGACAGTGATGGGAATCCCGCCATCACGCAGCGGGTGCTCGAGGGACGGTTCGATGGATCGCTCAAGAAAGCATATCCTCACGATTCGGCGCTGCAGTTCATCCTGCGCGACAAGACGGAGACCTACGCGCTCTTTCAGTGGCTCAATGCCAAGTTCAATGGCGACCTTTTCACAGGAAAGGGCACCACGGAAGCGGAACGCAAAAGAGAATGGGAAAAAGAAAAGAACGCTGTCACTCAGGCTCAACTCAAAATCCTTGCCGACTTCATCAGTGGTGAAATCGATCTCGGCTCCGGGCAGACATCGCTCTGGCCCGAGTATTCATTCGATGCGCTGCCGCTGGAGTTCATCAGCAGTGTTTACGAGGAGTTTCTGGGCGAGAAGAGCCAAAAGGAAACCAGTGCCTACTACACGCCGTCTCACCTCGTCGATTTCGTCCTGGATGGCGTGCTCCCTTGGGGAGGCACTGAATGGAAACTCCGCATCCTCGATCCCTGCTGCGGCTCCGGCATTTTCCTGGTGAAATCATTCCAACGCCTGGTGCAACGTTGGCGCAATGCCCATCCCGGCGTCGATCCCAAAGCCGACGACCTTCGGGCCATCCTGAACCAATTGATGGGCGTGGATCGCAACACCGAAGCCGTGCGGGTGGCCGCATTCAGCCTGTGTCTCGCCATGTGCGATGAGATCGATCCGCGCCAGTATTGGAAGAGCACCCTGTTTCCCCCGTTGCGCGGGCATCGCCTGATCGGCAGCGACTTCTTCAGCGAGGACCAGAACGGCATTCGCACGGAAACGGATCCAGCTTCGTGGGACCTCATTGTGGGCAACGCGCCTTGGAAAAGTGGTGGGCTTGAGGAAGATGCGCTTGCAGTCCAGTGGGCGGAAAAGCACGGCTGGCCTGTCGCCGACAGGAACGTCGGCCCGCTATTCCTCTCCAAAGCCGCGTCACTCTGCAAACCAACGGGTACGATTTCTCTGATCCTTCCGGCGATGCCCTTGCTCTATCAGCGTAGCTATGAGCCAACACTCGACTATCGCCGCAAGCTGTTTGGCTCCTGCACGATTGAGGAGGTGGTGAGTTTTACGCATTTGAAGTGGTGCTTGTTTCCGACAGCAAAGGCCCGCGCATGCCTGATGACCCTGCGCCCAACGCAATGCTCCGGCGATACTGCCTTCACATACATCTGCCCCAAGCCGCAAGGAAATGGAGAAGACGATTCCCTGATCGCCATCGATCCCCAGGATGTTCACACGCTGACACACGCCGAAGCCGTCAACGATCCCATTATCTGGTCCGCGCTTCTTGTCGGCGGACGAAGGGATTGGAGGTTGGTGAAGCGCCTGCGGGACGAAACGACGCTGGGAAAATTGGTGGCAAAAGCGCCTTCCTCTTGGCTCGCCGGTCAATGTTTGATTACTCGGGAAGGCATCATCAGGGGGGAAACGAAGCAACGAGATGAATGGCAAATCAAAGATAGGAAGATACTCGAGTCTCCAAATTTCCCGCAGCAAACTGGCCTGCTCTTGAATGGTGAGGCTTTGCTGCCAAACTCGAATACCAAAGTGGATCAGCGTGCATCTTCTAACTTCGATGCCTTCGCAATTCCGCAGCTTTTGATCAAGCAAACGGTGATCAAGGAAACCGGTCGATTTCGTGCGGCACTGGTTCAAGCTCCCGAAGATGGGAAAGGGGTTATTGTCTCCCAGAGCTACCTCACCGTTCATCAATTTAAAGATGGCGATGGCTGGCTGCGGAGCGCGTGTTTGGCTCTCAACAGCCGCCTTGCGACCACTTCGGACTACTCTCTAGCAGCCGACTTGTTGCCAACCGCGCCGAAGCATTGAGCGGTGACATTCTCGACATTCCATTACCGCCGGTCGATCAGATTCCCCCGCTGGAAGGTTTGTCTCTCACGCAAGTGGATGAGGTCGTGGAGAAGGCGTTCTCGCTTACGGAAGCCGAGTCCGCGCTGGTCGCCGATTTGCTGGATGTCGTGTATCGCGATGGCGGGAAGCAAGGGAATGAGAAGCCTGGTCGGAGCCGCACGAAGAGAGCGCTCGATGATGATTCTGGGGGCGAACTACACGAATATGCGGACTTTATGATCAAGTCCTTGCGGGCCACTTTTGGAAAGAGCAAAGCCGTCTGCGTTACCATCTTCGAAGAGGAAGCCGGAACATCGCTGCTGCCGCTGCGAATGGTGGCCATTCACCTCGAATGGCCGGATCAGCGCCAGCGGATCAAACACGAAGTCCTGAGTTCCAAAAACCTGAGTGAAGAGATGGCGAAATTCTTCAAGGAGCGTATGGGCATTCGTTCCCGGGTCGGCGAGTCCAACTCCGCAGGCATCGGCTTCCAACGTGTGGCCGCCTTTTCATCACCCACGTGGCCGGCGACGGCACCAAGGTGCCCACCGTGCTTATGCTCAAACCCGACCAGCGCCGGTATTGGACTCGCTCACAAGCCCTGCGTGATGCCGACGAACTGGCATTGACGATTCAGGCGGCGGGCGCAACCCGCAGGACAAAAACATGAGCCCTCGGATCTCAACCATTTTCGACCACGCGTTTCCCAACACACCCGAATGGAATGCCATTGTTGAAGCTTGGTCTGATGCCGTGGTGGAGGAAATGCTGACACTCGTCTGGGAAGGTTTCGACCAGATGAAAGTAAGGATTCTAAACAAAGTGGATTTCACCCTACCACTTCACCAATTGGAGCGAACTCTCACGGACGCACACGCCAGCGCGATCACCTTGCTTTGGAGAGCGAAGCGAACCGGGTTTGAATCCTTTCTACCCAAACACGAAGCATGGGAACCCGGGAGCATCGCCAGTCCGTCCGCCATGCCTCCATCGTATGACATCGGTTTCGAGAACGTGAACGATCCCCGGCTCCGTTGGCCGGTGGAAGCAAAAGTGCTGGCGCGTCCCAAGGACGTGCAACGGTATGTCGGCGACCTCAGAAGAAATATCTCACGGGTGTCGGCGCCCCTTATTCATCCCAAGCCGCGCTCCTTGGTTACTTGGTGACTGGACAGGTCTGTGACGCGCTTTCGGCCATTCACGCGTCTCTTGGCACCACGATGAAGCCCTTTTCGCTGTTTGCGAGTCGCCTGCACAGTACGAGTAGCCATCGACGATCCGTCTCAGGCATCCAACAGGGAAGGCCGCATACGTTTATATGCCACCAGCTGATTGCAAATTTGCAATGAAAGCTGATGGCATCGATTCGATGCTTGTAATTCTATCCGCTGGCAAGGACTCGAGAATTGAACGATCATGTTAGAGAGGATTTCAGAACGGGATATCGTCGGAAACGTCTGAAAGTTCAGTTTTGCGGGGAGGCGGTGTGGTTTCCTGCTCCTTCATCGCCTGTTCATGGAGTATCTCGTAATGTCCATGCTGGTGTAGCCAGATGGGATCTGCGTTTTCGCGGATGAAATCCTCCATGTCCATGCCGTCGATGGTGGGTGGGCGGCGGACGCGAACCTGTTTGCCGTTCATGAAAACGGTCATGAATTCCAGTTTACGGCGTTTTTTTTCGGCGCGTTGGGCGGGGGTTAGCTTTTTTTTGAGCTTGGCCATGATGGGGGTGTGGTCGAAGCTGTTTAGACGGCGACCGGAGATTGGCGCTACATGGTGGTGGTCGGAAGTTTTAGGAGATCGAGGATGCGTTCGAGGTCGTCGTTGCCGTAGTATTCGATTTCGATTTTGCCTTTTTTGGCTGAGTGGTTGATGGCGACGTGGGTGGCAAGGTGTTCTTGGAGGCGTTTGGAGAGGGCGCGGATGTGGATGTCGATTTCCTTGGGTGCGGATTTTTTCGGATCGGAATCGGGGGCGGGGTTGGAGAGGAGGGATTGGGTTAGTTTTTCTGCGGCGCGGACGGTGAGTTTGCGTCGGATGATTTGGTCGGCGGCGAGTTTCTGGGTGTCGGCGTTTTTTATGGCGAGGATGGCTTTTGCGTGGCCGACAGTGATTTGGCCTTGGGCGAGGTGGATTTGGATGTCCGGGTGGAGATCAAGGAGGCGCATGGCGTTGGCGACGGAGGCGCGGGATTTTCCGACACGGGTTGCGATTTCCTCTTGTTTTAAGGTGAACTCCTTGGCGAGGCGGACGTAGCCAGCGGCTTCTTCGATGGGGTTGAGGTCTTCGCGTTGGAGGTTCTCGATGAGAGCCATTTCGAGGACATCGCGGTCGGAGGCTATGCGCTCGATGACGGGGACGTGTGTGAGGCCGAGTTTTTTGGAGGCGCGCCAGCGGCGTTCACCGGCGATGAGTTCGTATTTACCATCGACGAGACGTGCGATGAGGGGCTGGATGATTCCGTGTTGGCGGATGGAATCCATGAGGTCATCGAGGGGTGCGTCGATGAATTGGTTGCGAGGCTGGAGAGGTGAGGGGACGACGTTTTCGATGGCGATATCGCGGACGCGCGGGGAGTCATCAATAGCATCGGATGATGATTGAGAGGGGCTGGTCTGATTTTTTTTGATGAGGGCGCCGAGACCTTTGCCGAGTGCTTGTTTTGCCATGGGGGGGGAGTGTGGTGGAAAGATTTGGAGAGGGAAAGCGGATTAGAGATTTTTTTGGAAGATTTCAGGGCTATGAAGCGGTCAATACGAAAGGCAGGTAAAAACCGCTTGGAGCGTTCAGTTCGTTTAAAGAAATGAGAAAAATTTTCTCGCAAAGGTGAGGTGAACAATGCAACCTGTTTACGATTCAACATCCATTGGAGTGGCATAGGCTATTGATCCACCTACGGGTGGGCGAATTCATATCCAGTGACCGCTTGAAAGACCTCCGCCTTCTCTTTTTGGATATTTTCTACGAATGCCATTACCAGTGAAATGACACGAAATTCATTCAAATCCTGAAACCCAATGAGAAAATTGATTTTAGTTTCCTTATTTTTGCTGGTCAGCCCGGATTTGTCCGCAGAAGCGGAAGTGAAAAAGACACAGGCGAAAGTGGTCGCCGCCCATGTGGAAGGCAAGGTGGATGCGCTTGATGTGGAAACCGAGGTGTCACGTAGCGTGAAAACGAAAGATGTCATGAGCGAGAAGAATGCCGTGAATGTGGCGGCGTCTTCCGCGGCGACGGTGGTATTCTCCAACGGAGCCACCATCAACATTGGGGAAAGCTCGTCGCTTGTGATCGCGGAGTTTCTGCAAGATCCGTTTTCCACGCCCTTTGCCATGCCGGTGGAGACGGAGGAGCCCAGCGTTTCGACGATGAAGCTGAATCTCAAAGAGGGTGAGGCCGTTTGTAAGGTGAAAAAGCTGCGTACGGAAGAGGGATCGTCGATGACGATCAACACACCCGCGGGAGCTGCGGGCATACGGGGTACCACCGTGGCGATATCCTATTTACCCAACGCGGGTGGAGAAGGCGAGGGGCGCTTTATTCTGAGTGTTACGGAAGGATCGGTTTCGCTGACCGATCATAACGGCGAGGAGGAAATTGTGGAAGCCGGGCAGGAGATCGAAATCACGTTCACGTGGAAGACGGATCCGGAGACTGGCAAGACCATTATCATCGCGATACTGAAGAGGGAGAAGAGGGCTATTGCGGATGATCGCGTGAGGATGATCAATCAGGTGGCTGAAAATGGGGAGAGGCATGCGAACACGATCATATTCGAACCCCTTGAGTGGGATGTGCTTGATATAGGGCAAATCGTGGAAGAGGTGCATACGGTCATCAATCCCCCCGATCCGATCACTGAGATGAATCCGCCATCAAATTTTGACAACGACCGGTAACTTATTTTCCTGGCTTCGGTATTCCCTGCTTCTTGTAGTGCCGTTCATGTGGTGTCTGTTCGGACACAAGGGACAACTGCAATTTTTGGAAAACCGTTTGCTGGATTTGCGGTTCAGGTTGCGGGGTGAGACGAGTGCTCCGGTCAAGATTGTTTATGTGGATATTGATAATGCGGCGATTCAGGCCTATCGCTGGCCTTGGAATCACAATCGTTTCGCACAGCTTCTCGACGCGCTTTTCGATCATGGCGGTGTCAAGGCCGTTGGCTTCGATATGGTTTTTTCGGAGCATTCTCGGCCCACATTCGGTTTGAAGGAGCAGGACGAAGGGCGTTTGTTGTTCGGGAAAGCCATCCATCGCCATCAGAAAGTCATTCTGGCGGCCAACTATGTGGCTGGACAGGGACTGCTGCAGGAGAATCGCCAGTTTCCCTGGATTTTCGAGGGAGGCGCGGATCCGCAAAAGAATGACGCGCCGGAACTACCGGCATTTCCGATTCTGGGCCCAAGCTGGGGAGTGGCGGGGTTGATCGACACCTACAAGGGTGAAACCCGCCTTGCTCCGGTTTTCGCCGACACCCCGGTCGGCCCGTTTTATACGATGGCCTTGCATCTGGCTCTGATTCATTGGGGGCTGACGGACGAAGCACTGACGCGCCTGCCCGACCGGATGGAAGTAAGGAAGCCCGACAATAGCTTGGTTGCGACAATTCCCTTGCAGCGCGGGCAGTTGGTTGAGGTGAATTGGTTTTCCCGATGGATTTCACCGGAAAATCCCCGGTGCAGTGTTGCTGATATCGGGGTGAATCTTTCGATGTTGGAGGATACGGATCCGCAAAAGCAAGCGATTGGCCGGGAGTTTTTCGATCAGTTCAAGGAGGCAATTGTTTTGGTTGGCCCGGTTGATCCGCTGCTGCAGGACTTGGGGACGACCCCGTTTGACGAAAATCCGGTTCCAAAGGTTGGTTTTCATGGCAACCTTCTCAAGACTTTTGTGTCGGGAAAATATCTCAGTCATTTGCCGATGTGGGCTCAACACTGTTTGACGTTACTGCTCACCATTTCGGTGGTTTACCTGGCGATTGAGCCGCGGTGGAACAGTGTTGTGCTCAAGTTTCTGGCATTGCTGCTGGCTGGTCTTTATATTGGATTGGCGTGTTGGATTTTCATGACAAATCATGTGGTAATGCCGCTGACAGCGCCGCTCGGATCGACTTTGATGACGGGGGCGCTGGCTTTGGGTTGGAAGGTAGTGGATGAACAGAGGAACAAGAGCCGGATCAAGGGAATGTTCGGCACGTACGTTTCCCCGCAGCTCGTTGAGCAAATGATCAAGACAGGCGAAAGCCCGCAGTTGGGAGGTGTCGAGGCGGAGATTACGGCATATTTCAGTGATATTCAGGGCTTTTCCGGATTTTCGGAACTGCTTGCGCCGAACATGCTTGTCGAGTTGATGAACGAGTATTTGACGGCTTGCACGGATGTGATCCTCGCGCAAGGGGGGGCGTTGGACAAATACATCGGCGATGCGGTGGTCGCGATGTATGGCGGTCTGGTTCATTTGGAAGATCACGCCTACCGTGCGTGCGTGGCCTCGCAGATCGTGCAAATGAGGATGGGTGAACTGAGGGAAAAATGGAGCAGGGAGGTTGATAAATGGCCGTCGCTTGTGGGAGGGATGCAGTCGCGGATCGGACTAAACACCGGCGAGGCTATCGTGGGAAACATGGGTAGTCCCGCACGCTTCAATTTCACCATGATGGGTGATAACGTGAATCTCGCCGCCCGCATGGAATCCGGGGCGAAGGCTTATGGCGTCCTTACCATGGCTACGGAGGCAACCTATCAGGATTGCCTGAAGCACGGAGGAGATCACGTGGTGTTCCGCAAGCTCGACAAGATCATCGTAAAAGGAAGAACCAAGCCTGTCTCCGTTTTCGAGATCGTCGGATTGAAAGAAAATGTGCCCGACCGCGTCCGCGATTGCATCGCGGTCTTCGAAGACGGGCTTGCGCGCTGCCAGGCCATGGATTGGGAAGGTGCCGAGAGGCTCTTTCGGCGGAGCGCCGAGCTTGAGGCACAGCAACCGGCGGGCGATCGGATGATGGAGTCCAATCCTTCGCTCGTAATGATGGATCGTTGCCTGAAGCTGAGGAAAAATCCCCCCAAGCCGGATTGGGATGGGGTTTACGTGATGGGAAACAAGTGATCGATCACTCCC
>JBGSRM010000009.1:0-14784 GCA_041737575.1 Akkermansiaceae bacterium | reverse complement strand
CGAACGTAAACGCCGGGCACCTTGCGCACAATCTGTTCCAAATTCGTGTAGCCCCGCTCACGGAATTCCTCCGCATCCAGGTAGGCAGCAGACCCCACCAACTTTATCAACTCCTCTTCACCTCCTGTCACCGTCAATGGTGCCAGCGTCTTCAATGCATCTTGCGCCATCAGCGCTCCTTGGGAGGCTATCAACGCCGCCAATGTCATCGCTCCTGATACCCTGGTTCTTGATTTTGTTTGTTTTTCCATAGCTCTGTCCTTCCTTGTTTGCTAATGAGACTCATTCTCAATAATAGTGCGGCGCTGTTATCTCAGTCTTAGCCGATCTTTGTAAAGTAAAAATCTCAAAAAAAAACCGCCGATGAAAAAATAAACGCCTGTGAAATCAGCAGTCATGTCCTCCATGAAGTGGGAATATTGAAAAACACCCGAAATTCCATTGTTTGTTTTTTGATTGGAATTGAACAGCGCGGAACCTCAACGCAGTATTTCCTAATTCCGAATTCTATCATCATTCATGTCTGAAGTTTTCCAGCAGACCACCAACAGTGTCACAACCAGTTTAATCGAACAGCTTCGTCGTCATCCCAAGCGAGTTGTGTTCACCGAGGGGGAGGACATCCGAGTCATTGAAGCAGCAGCTCGCTTGGTAGCCCTTGAAGCTGTGAGCCCGATATTATTGGGGCGGCCCGAACGCATCCGTGCCTTGGCAGGACAGCATCAGATACCCCTCAAATTCGTCCGTGTCATAGATCCCAAGACCTCCTCCGATCTCCCGCTTTTCCTGAAACGTGCGGAAAACATGGCGCGATACCGAGCCAGCCGCCAAGTCGATCAGGAGGAAACAATTATAAGGCCCCACTATTTTGGAGCCATGATGGTTCAGTATGGTCATGCCGATGCGATTGTAGGCGGTAACCAAGCGATTCCCGCATCCTATTTCCGTGCCTTGCTTCACAACATCAAACCAAAGCCCGAAGTGCCGCGCATTTTCGGAGTTACGATGCTGACAGCGGAGCATTTCCCACTACTTGCCCCCGACCGCGTGTTATTTTTAGCAGATACCGGGCTTATTCCGGAACCCGACGTCGCCCAACTAGCCACCATAGCGGTTGAAACGGGAAAACTCGCCCACCATTTTCTAGGCAGGAAACCTGTCGTTGCCTTGCTCAGTCACTCCACAAAAGGTTCATCCACGACCCGTGAGGCTCAGAAAATTGCTGCCGCAACCGCCTTGGCGAAAGAACGTGTTACGCGGGAGCTCCTGGATATCGATATCGATGGCGAGCTTCAAGCCGACGTAGCCATTGATCCTTTGGCAGCGGAAACAAAACTGCCAGACGCGGCGAGTCGCCATAGCGCGGATGTTCTGGTTTTTCCCAATCTGGATGCGGCTCACATATCCATGAAGCTGCTCCAACATCTCGCAGGGGCGCAGAATTACGGCCAGCTCATCATGGGTCTTGCCCGCCCCGCCGCCCAAATTCCGCGCACCGCATCCGTCGAAACCATCTTCGGCACCGCTGCCGCTGTGGCCGTGGAAGCCATCAAATATCACGAACTCCATCCAGATAGCGATTTTTAGCACTCCATCGGAATTTATGTAATCATGGCCAATTTTCTCCGAATGTGACGAAATAGCCTCGAAAAATTCAGTTTCAGTCCCTGATTTTGTATATACTTGGTTGTGGCATCTTAGATGCTACCAGTTTACAGAACACATGCTCACCGCGTCCAAGATGAACAAAGCAGCGCACGAAAAAGCTGAATGCCCACGATTTGCCCGTGCATTCAGCTTGATCGAACTTCTCACCGTTCTCGCGATCATCGGAATCTTGCTGCTTGTTGCCGTCCCGATCTTTTCCAATTCCACCAGCAACGCCCGCCAGACTTCCCGTGAGATGATTAAGGCTCAAATCCAGCAGGCACGCGCCCATGCGATTGCCAGCGGGAAGTCAACCGCCGTCGCCATTCCCACGCTCTCTGCTGGAAAGGAACTGGGAGTAAGGTCGATCTCGCTGTTCGAGGTCGAAATGGTCAACGGAAATTACGTCCCCCTCAAAGATGACCAGGGAAACGATCTGCAACTGGAGCGCACAGCCATACTCCCGGGGAACTTCCACTTCGTCCCGGCAGACTCGATTTCCTCCTCCAATGCCACACTCGTGGATTTGCCTGAAACCATGAAGACGTCCTTCCGCGGCCAGGAACACGATTGCCACATCATCGTCTTTGCCCCCAACGGTCAAATCGTAAGGCCGGCACCGGGCACACCCATCAACATAGCCATCGCTAAAGCATCCCGCAGCGGAGATTCACTCATTCTCACTGAAAAATCAGGAGACTCCGCCGTGTTCGAATATTTTCAAATCAATCGTCTGACCGGGAAAACCCGATTCGTTGAACCATGATCCGCATCGCCAAACATACCAGAAAATCCGGCATGACTCTAATGGAAGTAGTCATCGCCCTCGGCATCATTGGCTTCATTCTGCCCATCATCATCGCAGCGACCACCTCCACAGGAAATGCCCGGCGTAACGCGGAGGCGGACACCCGTTCCGCATGGCTTGCCCGTCATATCCAAACCCAGATCATCGCCAAATGGGCGGAACCACCCATCGAATCGGAAATCGATTCCGACTACACCTTTCCAGAAAACGCAGCGACCGAATCGAGCGTCGTGCTGCTCTATGATCGCGAAGGCTCGTTCCTCACCATGGGGACGGATGCCGATTTGAACTCGCAATGCAAAGTCCCGAAAGCCGTCTTCGTCGCCAGTGCCACTGCCGAATTCCAAAGCGACTCCCTTGCCCTCGTCTCCATCACCATCAGCCATCCCGCGAATGTGCTCCCCTCAAAACGTGGCAGCTATCAATACAAATTTCTAACAACCCGCAAAGGAATCCTGTGAAACTTCCTGATTCTCCCAGTATATCGAGACGAGGCTTCACTCTCGTCGAACTGCTCATCGCCATGGCCATCACCACGGTGATCATGGTCGTATTGCTGGGTATCGTCAACCAATCCACAGACACCTACAACCGCACCCAGCGCGCCGTGAACAGCTTGTCTCAAAGCCGCGCCTTCCTACAGTTTTTTGACCGGGAAATTTCCACACGTCTTCCTCAAACGCCGCTCATCCATGAGGCAGGAACGGGCAATACGCCTGACCTATCCGACAAATTCGCCTTCGTCCGCACCATCTCCACAGAGGAACAAAGCAACACCACTCCTGGTGACTTGGGAACAACCGCCTACTACCTTGCCTATACTGACGCCAAAGGAGACGCGGTCGCCCCCAGACTCTATCGGAAAGTCCTCACACCCGCCCAAACACAGGATCTTCTGGACTCATCACCCACGCCTTCTTTTCCTGCGCCAAATCCCGCAGACGAGGCCATCATCGACAACATCCTCTCTTTTCAGGCTCGCCCTAAATTCATCGATCCCGCAGCGGGTGAAATCAAAGATTGGGATAAAAACTCAACCGAGCCCGCCGCATTCATCGAACTCACCATCCGCTTTGTGCAGGAATCGACATCCCGTCGCTTCAAAACGAAAAGCGAATGGGAACGGCTTGCATCCTCTCCCACCGAGGATGAAATTCCTCTCATACAAACCTTCTCCCGCACCATCGCCATCGCGAAATGACACCTCCGAATTCCATCACACGCAGCAAAGGCTTCGCATTGCCCATGTCGCTTATCGCCATAAGCGGACTGACCATCCTCTTGGTCGGACTTCTCGCCGTCATGACTCTAGAGCGCAAAACCGCCCGCTCCTACTCACACGCCACGCGCGCCGACCTCGCCGTCGAGAGCGGACTCGCCGTCGCTCTTGCCTCACTCACGGAAATAGCTTCGAGAGATGACAGCGTCGTCTTCCGTCTGGAGGATCCCACTCAACCACAGACCTCATCCAGCGACCGCCCTCTTGGATTCCGTGAAAATTTTTTCACCTACGGCACCATTTTTAAAAACAACGCATGGCAGGCCATCCCGCTCTTTAGTGCCGCATCTCCATCCACACTTGGAAATCGTGAAATAGAAACCACCACTCTCCTTACCCAACTCAACGGCTATGTCGGCAATGCCGAAACGATTGCCCGTTTGACCGAGCATGACCAAAACGTGCCTCGCGCCCAATGGGTCGAAATCCCGGCCGACTCCTCAGATAACTCCGACTACACCATCCGCTACGCTTACTGGGTGGAAGACCTAACTGGCCGTATCCCAGGTAACGCTGTCGCATCCGAGCCACGCGACGAAGGCTTCTCCACGGCAGAACTTGATCCATTCACCATACTCACCCCTACTGCGCAAACAGGACCACTCCCAGTCAAAATGGATGAAAAACGAGATACCATCCTCACCTCCGCTTCGCTCCGTCAGTTTCTAACAGTGGATGAAGCGAAACGCATGGAGCCTTACATCCATTACCTTCCTTCCACACAAATTTTGCCCAAAACTCTCATCCCTCAAGGTTTTGGCTATCCCGATGCCGGCAAGCCCGCTCCCGATCTCAACGACTTTATTGCAAATACCGATGTGAACGGTATCGCAAATCACATCGATCGAAATCTACCTACCTTCAAAAATCGGCGCGGCGGATTTCCAGCCACGGAAGATTATTTGAAAACCATCGCTGCTTCCATCATCGACTATTCCGATTCAGACGGCAACGCCACCCTCGGAACCGGCTACCGTGGAGTCGATTCCTACCCATTCGTCAACGAACTCTTCGACCGCTACTCGTGGACAGGAGGCACTTCCACATCCGTGCGCATCAACGTGGAAACATTCGTCGAACTTTGGAACCCATCCAACAAATCCATCTCGGGAGTTTTATTATTCCGAAACGAAAACAAACATGAAATCAAAGTGCCGCCCGGAGCCGCGCACAAATTCACGAATTCAAAACCCTATATATCCTCTTCTGTGAACATACCACCGAATGGCTTTGTGGTCCTCAATCTAGGTTCGACCGATTACAACTTCCCAGTCTCCGCTTCCTTCCCGCCCAGCCAACTCGATTTCAATCAAACGACAAACAGCAACTACTCCCTGACTTGGAATGGCAAAGTCGTTGATCGGGCACGTGGTGGATTAGAAAGAAGCAACGGTACCCTTACAAATGGTGACAGCAACAGGAAGTGGAAAGGAAACTCCTCTCCCGCTCTCGATTACAGCATCGGTCAATCGGGAGACCCTCGCGCCTCCTATTACATCAATACTTGGGTCTACGCGAACAACTACGACAAGAATACGAATTGGGGAGGCCGTTCTCTCAAACGCACCATTGGGAATGCGGACTACAACGAAGTCCGCATACCGAGCTGGGCCGATAGTGGCAGCAATTCAACACCTGGCACTAATGCGAACAGCGACGCCACTCGCCCTAACCAACTTACTTTTCCCGCGAACCAACCGACCATGGCACCGGCAACCATCTCAAATTCGGGTAGATACGATTCGCTCGGCGAACTCGGAAACATCTTCGATCCCGCCCAATTGCTAAATGTGAACTCCACCAATCCGGTCGGTGATTCGCGAGCGGGTGGTGGTTTCACCCTTGCCATCGGTCGTCCCGAATTCGGAGCTTTTGATAAAAATGGCCAGCGCTCCGCACAACTGCTTGATCTTTTCTCCATCACGCCGCCCAGCTCTGCGATAATCGCCCGCCCGGTCAACATCAACACCGCCCCGCGTGAAGTTCTCCGATCTCTCATCGCAAATGTGACATTAGACGCCGATGCCGCCACACTTGGCGTCGTTGTCCCCACAAACACAAACATCGCCGATATCTTCGCGGATTTCGTTCTCGCCCAACGAGCCATCCGCCCGTTGCGTGGCCCTTCCGATCTCAACAATATCCGCAAAAACCCCACAACCACCCGCGACCCATCTCGCCCTGCGGATACCCCCTTCTTCGGATCACGGGATGCCTATCCAGCCGCCAAAGCACCCGCCGTTACATGGGACGATTCCGGACGTGAAGAACTCCTCCGTAAAACACTTCACATGCTCACTTTCTCTTCCAAAGCCTTCCGCATTGTGGTAGCAGGCGAGGCGCGCGACTCCTCCGGCAAGCTACTCGGTCGCTCGACAAGAGAATATCATTACACCTTGGAGCCCGAGCGCGATGCGGACGGGCTCATCATCCCGAACGGAAAAATTATCGTAACAAAACAATATGAAAAATCTCTTTAAAGCCGCCCTGCTGCTAGCCGCCTGTCTTCTTCCTCTCCATGCCCAGGAGGCAAAGGAATACGGATTTCTTAACATCGCAAATTTGATTCCCGGGGAAGCCGGTTGCATGATTTCCATCGGCGGGGAGGAATTGGCCCCGGATGGAATCAAGTCCTCGAATTATACCGGATGGTTCATGGTGGAGTCGGGTGCGAAAACACTTTCCATCACTTGCGAAGGCTACGACAAGGCCTCCGGTTCCATAGAAATCGTAACTGGTGCCGGGAACCTCATTGCCATCTATCTGGAGCACAGCAAACGCCTTGATGCCGACGGCAAACCGTATCCGCCCAAAATCCGTATCAAATCATTTCCCACATACACATCCAAGGGCTACGGACTCAAATTTGTATCCATGTGTGCCGCCGAAACGAATTTCCAACTCGGTCCTCTGAAAATCACTCCGAAGCAATTCGAGCCAACGGAAATCCCGAAGTGGAGCGGCAAAGGTTTTGAAATTTTCTGCAACTCCAGTTCTATCGGCAGCGTCACTGGCGCTTCGGAAAGCGGAGCCTTTTACCTGCTTGTCGCCAATGATCACAACGGTGCCCACGCATCCGTCCTTGTCAGTTCCAACAATCAGGAAGTTCCTGAATACCTTAAGAAACCAATAAAGGAAGAAGCACCTGATACCGAAACCTCACAGTCACAACCATGAAACAACTTATCATTTCCATGATACTTGGAGCTGCCTCGGTCAGCTCCCTCTCCGCTGGCGCGATTAACATCGTGCACCTTGGACCCGAAGCCGTTTTGAAGTTCGAGGTCAGTGCCGGTGATGACAAACTCGACTTCACTCTCGCACACAGCACTTTCTCCGGATCTTTCGTGCTCCCGGACAAAGCAACGACACTCAAAGCGATTTCAGAAGGAATACCCGCACTTGAAATACCCGCTTCCCAAGAGCCCCGCATCGCCGTTCTCTCACCAGACAAGCAAGGCTATAAATGGCATCTCATTCCTGCCAAGCCAACCCCGGACAAGTGGGCATTCCGTGTCTATAATTTATCTTCTGAGCCGGCGGACATCATTGCCGGTGAAAAACCGGTCACCATTCCCGCTGATACGGAATCTGTCATCGATGTCACCCGGAGATCCATGATCAAGCTGAGCATGGGTGATTCCATAGACATTGAGACCAGTGAGGGTGAGCCATGCGCGGTTATCGGCTTTCTATGCCGCAACCAGGAAACATGGCACGCCGTCCTCGTCCCAGACCGCTGAATCATACAGATAAAGTCCAGATTCCTTCTGCAAGGAACGGAGCTGTGTTTGTTTGAAACTCTGAATCTTTTCATGGTAAACGAATTCGTTTCTCGACGGGTGGCGATTCACCACCTAGAGGAATGTGCATGGAAACCGATGCCGCTCCGGCTACTGCGCAATCTACCCGTGATGAGACTTCTATGCTCTTGCAGCTTGCGACAGAAGATGCGGCCAAGAGAATCACTTCGTTAACGGAAGAGCAGGCACTGGCTTGCCTTCGATCAATCGATCCGCCCCTGGCCCGCAAGATTCTGGAAGTTCTCACCGCGCGTGAGAGGCAGTCGCTTCTTGCCGCTGCGAGCCCGGAAAACAGGCGGCAGTGGGCACGGCATGAGGAATACCCGGAAGGCAGCGTGGGGCGCTTGATGGAGGCTCCCATCGGTATTTTTTCCCCAGAGGATACGGTCGCCAAAACGATCGAAGCATTGCGTCCGCTCGTCGCGGTTGCCTTCATCACGTATGGCTTTGTCACGGATTCCGAAGGAAAACTTGTCGGTGTCATCACGATGCGCGATTTGCTCTTCTCCGATCCCAAGAAAACCCTGGCGGAAATCATGCTTACCAAACCGTTCTCCCTGCGGGCGGATTCCGTTCTGGTGGATGCGATGAAATCTGTGTTGAACCGCCATTTCCCGGTCTATCCCGTCTGCGATGCGGAAGGGCATCTGGTCGGGCTGATACGCGGGCAGGAAATGTTCGAGGCTCAAACGATCGAGTTGAGCGCGCAAGCGGGTAGCATGGTGGGTGTGGAGAAGGAGGAACGCGTTTCGACTCCGTGGTTCCGCAGCCTCATGTTCCGTCATCCATGGCTCCAGCTAAACCTGCTCACCGCGTTTGTTGCCGCGTTTGTGGTTGGTATTTTTGAGGGCACAATCGAGAAGATCGTCGTTCTCGCAGTCTTCTTACCCGTTCTCGCCGGTCAGTCGGGAAACACCGGATGTCAGGCACTTGCTGTCACGCTGCGGGGCATGACGCTCGGTGAAATCAAGATGGGTGCTGGCAACAAGATCGTTTTCAAAGAGGCGCTGCTCGGATTGTGCAACGGCACCTTGGTCGGCATCACGGCGGGTCTCGGTATGTTTTTCTACGCGTCCATGCAGAAGGTGGCTGAGGCCACGATGCTCGGCTTCGTGGTCTTCCTCGCCATGATCGGTGCCTGTGTGATCAGCGGCATCTGCGGCGTCATGATTCCCCTCATCCTCAAACGCTGCGGCGCAGATCCCGCCACCGCTTCCAGCATTTTCCTCACGACGTTTACCGATGTCGCGAGCATGGGAACATTCCTCGGCCTGGCGACAATATTGATTCTTTGATGAGCTTGAAAACGGAAGATCAGGCCTGCTGCTTCCGCTAGTTTTTTGGTTCCTATGAAATTTCGGGAATCTTTCTCTCTTTGGCGCAGTCCAGTGACAAAACGGGCACAAGAAATCCGATGCGTTTTCCGGTATTCTCTTCTTAGTATGCCGATGAAAATTGTGCAAACCAGTTAACTCTTTCACAAACTTATAAGTCCAAATTTTCTTAGCCTCAAAAAATATAAAATCTAAACCACCACACTGCCATATTCACCAACCAGACGCAGATCAATGCACTGGTGCTACCTACAAAACATCATGAACCGAAAATTAACCACCTTGGCCGTTATGGCCTTCTCCGCCCTTTCACTCTCCTCGTTGACCCGTGCCGCAGACATTGCGAAATGGGATTTTACAGGGGAAGTAAGCGTAGTTACCTCTACAGCTGAAGTGGTTGATGCAGGTATCAACAGTCCCGTAGTATTAACACGCGGCAGTGGGGCAGCGGCTAGCACAGGCAATAATTCATTCAGAACTGTTGGGTTTCAAAACAATGGAATTGCTGTAACCAATACTGATTACTTCCAGACTACAATAACGCCATCTGCAGGCTCCACACTCTCCCTGAGCACCATAGATGCAACCATGGCTGGTACTGCTACTTACTCGAATAGCCCCGGTGTCAGCAATCAATTTGCCTACAGCTTAGATGGCGTCAACTTCACCCTTATCGGCAGCCCTGTGATTCGTATCGGCAACGGTGCTCTAACACAGGTTAATCTATCGGGTATTTCAGCTCTGCAAAACGTAACCTCAAGCAATACGATAACGCTACGCTTTTACGCAAGTGGCCAGACAGCCACAGGCGGATGGGGATTTAACTCTCCATCATTGGGCTCATATGGATTGGTGATTGGAGGAACAGTTACGACTGGCGACACCACGCCACCTACCTTGGCTTCCACTAGCCCGGCGGACAACGACTCAGGTGTCTCTACCACTACCAACCTAGTCGCAACATTCGACGAAACCGTTCAAAAAGGCACATCGGGGAATGTCACCATCAAAAAAACAAGTGACAACAGCATCGTCGATACGATCAACATCACCACCGCCGCCGTCTCGGTGGCCGGTGCCGTGGTCACCATCGACCCGACCGTCACTCTCGCATTCAACACGGAATACTATGTGACAATCGATGCTGGCGCCTTCAAAGACACCGCGACCATCCCGAACAACTACGCCGGTCTCAGTTCCACTACCGCATGGAGCTTCACCACCCTGGTGAGCCCTGACACCACACCGCCGACAGTCGCTTCGACGAATCCGGCAGACAATGCCACCAACGTCTCGACCACCGCCAACCTCGTGGCGACGTTCAGCGAAACCGTGCAAAAAGGTGATTCCGGCAATGTGTTCATCAAGAAAACCAGCGACGACAGTACCGTGGACACAATCGACATCACCACCACCGCCGTCACGGTGGCCGGAGACACGGTAACCATCGACCCCAACGTAACCCTCGATGCCAGCACCGAATACTACGTGACCATTGATGCGAACGCCTTCAAAGACAACGCAACCATCCCCAACAACTTCGCCGGTCTGAGTTCGACCACCGACTGGAGCTTCACCACGAGTGATGCCCCATCCCTCTTCATCTCTCAATACTACGAGGGTACGAGCTTCAACAAGTTCATCGAGATCTACAACAACGGTGTAGCAAATATCGATCTTTCCGAGTATTCCCTCACCCTGTGGAGTAACTCGAATGCCGAAGCTTGGAAAACGGGTGGCACTGCGACAGCCACACTGCCACTCTCTGGCACACTTGCTCCCGGAGAGTATTACCTTTTTTCCCACGCTGATGCCACAACTCCCGGCTATGCCGTTCCCGCGAATGTTACCGATAGCAGCGTGATCAACTTCAATGGCAACGACTCCGTTGTGCTCTACCGCAGTGCCGTCGTAGTGGATGCAGTTTCTTTCACCTCTGGAAACGAAGGTGTAGACAAGTCGTTCTACCGCCTCAATTACAATGTTGGCTTCAACACGACATCAGGCAGCTCAGTGACGACTTTCCCATCTGTATGGGGCGTGAAAACCAACGCCGAAGTTGATGGCGCTACCAACACGGATCTATGGTATCTGCAGAAAAAAGGTATATCAGTGCCTCCAACCTTGGTGTCCACCAGCCCGGCTGACAACGACATCGATGTTTCTCCCTCCACCAACCTCGTAGCCACTTTCAGTGAAACGATGCAAAAAGGCGCAGCGGGCAATGTCACCATCAAGAAAACCAGCGACGACAGCATCGTCGATACGATCGACATCACCACCGCCGCCGTTACGGTGGTCGGAGATACGGTCACCATCGACCCCACCGTTACTCTCGATTTCAACACCGAGTATTATGTGATCATCGATGCCGCCGCCTTCAAAGACAACGATGCCATCCCTAACGACTATGCCGGTCTCAGCTCGACAACGGCATGGAGCTTCACCACCCTGGTGAGCGCAGACACCACGCCGCCCGCGCTCGCTTCCACCAACCCGGCAGACAATGACATCAACGTCTCGACCACTGCAAACCTCGTCGCCACATTCGATGAAACCGTGCAAAAAGGTGATTCCGGCAATGTGTACATAAAGAAAACCAGCGACGACAGCACAGTTGACACCATCGATATCATCACCCCCGCCGTCACGGTGGCTGGAGCTGAGGTGACCATCGTCCCAAACATCACCCTTGATTTCAGCACCGAATACTATGTGACCATCGATGCGAACGCCTTCAAAGACAACGCAACCGTTCCCAACAACTACGCGGGTCTTAGTTCGACCACGGCTTGGAGCTTCACCACCGCTGACGAACCCCCTCCGGTAGGTGCTCCTCTCGCAACTTGGAACTTCACCGGTGCTGCTGGAAACCAAGCTACCCAGCCGGCAGAAAGCACAGTATCGGGTATCACCGCTGCAGATGTCAGCCGTGGTGCGGGTATCACCGCCAGCGCTGCGGGTGACTCTATTAGCTCAAGTGGCTGGGCCACTGGTGGCCTTGATACGGATGATTATTATGAGTTCGCCATAACGATCAACCCGGCCATTACAGCCAACTTGACATCGATCGCATTTGCCGAGCGTCGTTCTGGCACTGGCATCGGCGCTTTCGCGCTGCGCAGTTCTTTGGACGATTTTACAAACGATATCGCCACCATCAATGTTCCGGACGATACCGCGACCCGCAACCAATCGATCAACCTCCCCGGCTCGTTCGCCGCACTCACCAACACGACAGTGACATTCCGCCTCTACGGATACACCGCCGAGGCTGGCACCGGAACTTGGCGCATTGCCAACCACACCGACTTCGGTGGTCTCGTCATCAATGGTTTCTCCGGTCCTTCCGATCCGAATGCGCCGCCGGTTCTTTTCAGCTTCTCCCCAACGGGAAGCGGCCAGTCCACCGCTCCTACTCTCTCGCTCACCTTCTCGAAAGATGTGACCGCGGGGCCCGGAGACGTGGTGATTTACAATGCATCCGACGACAGTGTGGCACAGCCCCTACCCGCTTCCTCGGCCACAATTAGTGGAGCTACCGCGACCTTCAATGTCACCGGTCTCAGTGCCGCAAGCTCATACTACGTGCTGGTAGATGCGGATGCGTTTGAAGACAATCTCAACCAGTTTTACGCAGGCCTTGCCGATACGGGCACATGGACATTCGCCACCGTGGATCCTACCCCGACCGTTGTTTCCCTCGTGCCTGCCCATGAGAACGCCGAAGTGTTAGGTAACGGGGTGATTTTCGTAATCGAATACGACCGCGCCGTCAATGTCGGTTCCGGAATCATCGAAGTGGTGGATGCTTTCAATCCATCCAACGTAGCAGCGACCTTTGATGTGACGAATGCCTCTGAAGTCTCCGTTTCGGGGGATCTGCTTACCACCCTTGTTCCGATTGATCTGGATGGTGATGTTACTTATGCCGTGAACGTTCCCGCAGGTGTTGTGGTGAGTGACGATGCGGCCGCCGCACCCTCCGCTGCGATCAGTGGCTTTGATTGGATTTTTATCACCGTTCTCCCTGACGAAACCCCACCTGTCGTAGATACCCTCTCGCCGGCAAATGGCGATGGTGGAGCCCCCATAAGCAGCACTTTACAGGTGACCTTCGATGAGGATGTTGTCTTGGGTGATGGTCCTTGGACGATAGAAGTCGTGGATCTCACCTTCAACACCACTGGTTTCACCTACACCGAAGCGGATATCACCAATGTGGCCGCCGCTGGAAGCACACTAACGATTACTCCGCCTGCTCCATTCACCGAACTCACTGACTATGTTGTTACTCTCAGTTCTGGTGTGGTAAAAGATCTTGCTGGCAACGCCTCGACTGCCATTGGTGGAGTTGGCTTGTGGGAATTCACCACCGCAGGCCCCTTCGTGGCGGGCAATGTCGTCATCAGCCAGGTCTATGGTGGTGGTGGCAACGCAGGTGCCACCCTCACGCACGATTTCGTCGAACTCCATAACAAGTCGAGCGAAACCGCCTACATCACCGGCTGGTCTGTCCAGTATGCTTCCTCCGCAGGAAGCAGTTGGTCAGTGACCCCTCTCACGGGTTCGATTGCTCCGGGCGGATACTACCTTGTCCAGATGGCTCAGGGCACCGGCGGCACAACGCCTCTTCCTATGCCTGACGCCATTGGCACAAGTGCCATGGCCGCAGGTAGTGGCAAGGTGGCCTTGGTAGGCAACTCAACGGCTCTCACGGGTTCGGATCCGTTGTCAGACCCACTTTTGCAAATCAGTGACTTTGTAGGCTACGGGGCTGCGAATGCTTCCGAAGGAGGTGTTCCCACAGCGGTAATCGGCAGCACGCTCTCCGCCATCCGTTTGGTGAACGGCAGCGTCGATACGAACAACAACGGTGCTGACTTTGTCACAGGGGCACCAGCCCCCCGCAACAGCTCCTCGCCGCCATTTTCCCCAGGCGTGGATGGTGGTGGAATCGCTTCGGCAAAAAATGCAGGGGGTTCCGCAGGGACGCTTTCCAATCTGCCCTTGTTCGCCTCGGCAGAGAGCGGTCAGACGCTCGCCGTGACAGTGACCGGCACAACCGTTGACATGCTTACGACCGTAGTTGTGGAAGTGCCCTCTGACTTCAGTGCTCCACTGATCGGCAATGTGAGCCTTAGCGGCTCGGCTTCTGGTGGTGCATCGGCCATGGTTTCGGGTCAGACAATCACCGTATCGAATGCGGCGGTTACCAATGCGAATTCACTGACCGTGACGATCTCCGGTCTCACGGCTCCGGATGCAACCGCTGTCCTCTCGGATACAGGCAATCGAACCGTCGGTGTCCTGACCGCGGCAACCGGGGGCACACCCACTTCAATTGTATCTCCGCCAATCGTCACAGCCGTGGTTCCTGTCACCACTCTGGCGGCTCTCCGCGCCGAGCCGACCGACGGCACAAAAACCTATTTGGTGGATACGGAGGTTGTTGTGACCTATGCCACTCCTACTTTCCGCAACCAACATTGGGTTCAGGATTCCACTGCGGGCATTGTGATTGACGATCAGCCTTTGATTCTCACTTCTTTTGTCGAAGGCAGCGGTATCACAGGTCTCGTTGGCAAGCTGGTTCTGTTCAATGGTCTGCTTGAGCTGCAACCCTCCTACAATGCGGGTGCACTCACCAGCACAGGCGACACACCCGAACCATTGGTGGTGAGCCTTGCGGATCTGATTGCCGACCCGATCGCTTATCAGGCGCGTCTGGTGCGGGTCAATGATGTGGTCTTTACAAGTCTGCCCGGAACATTCGCTGGAGGCTCCGAACACCCGATAGCACTGGCTGCCGATGAGCTGGTCACCTTCAATCTCCGTTCGTTCTCAAATACGAACTACGATGGCACGGCATTGCCCGCTATCGAAGTCGATCTGGTGGGTCTCATCCAGACA
>JBGSRM010000317.1:0-5970 GCA_041737575.1 Akkermansiaceae bacterium | reverse complement strand
AAATGGCCTTCGTCATCGACGGGTGATAGCACCGCCAAGCCGTTCTGTTGGCCGGCGACGTAGTCGTCCGCGCCGTGGCCGGGAGCGATGTGCACCGCGCCGGTTCCGGTGTCTGTGGTGACGAAGTTGGCGAGGATGAGTATGGAAGTGCGGTCGAGAAACGGATGTTGCGCCTCAGCGCCTTCGAGTTCGCGACCTTTGATTTCTGAGAGCGTTTCTTTCAGTGAGTATCCGGTTTTTTCTGCGAACGCTTCTAACAGCTCGCGGACGATGATGAAGGTTTGTTCGGTTTCTCCATTGGAAAAGTTACCGACCACGTAGGTGAATTCCGGATGCACCGCGATGCCGAGGTTGGCGGGAAGTGTCCAAGGGGTGGTGGTCCAGATCACCATGTTGGCTTCGTCTGCTAGCGCGCCGGTGGTCAGGGGGAATTTCACGAAGATGGATGGGGAGATTTTATCAGCGTATTCGACTTCCGCTTCGGCGAGGGCGGTTTGGGCACCGTAGGACCATTGGACGGGTTTCTTGGATTGGTAGATAGAACCGTTTTCGACGAGTTTTGCGAAGACGCGGAGGATGCTGGCCTCGTAGGCTGGATCCATGGTGAGGTAGGGATTTTTCCAATCGCCGAACACGCCGAGGCGTCGGAACGAGGCGCGTTGGATATCTATGAAACCGGCGGCGAACTCGGTGCAGCGTCGGCGGATTTCGGCGGGTTCGAGACCGGCGGCTTGTTTGACGACTTTGAATTCGATGGGGAGGCCGTGGCAGTCCCAGCCGGGGATGAAAGGTGCGTGGTAGCCTGCCATGGTTTTGGATTTCACGACCATGTCTTTGAGGAGCTTGTTGAGCGCGGTGCCCATGTGGACGTCGCCGTTGGCGAAAGGTGGGCCGTCGTGGAGGATGAAATCGGGTGCGCCGGCGGCTTTACGGGCGGCGGTGATTTTTTGATAGAGTCCGTCGTTTTCCCATTTTTCAAGGCGCTGGGGTTCGTTCTGCACGAGGTCTCCACGCATCGGGAACGTGGTTTGTGGCAGGGTCAGCGTGTCTTTGTAATTCGGGGCGTTGCTCATGGCGGGGCGCGGAAACTAGCAACCTCTGTGCGTGGGGTCAACCCCATGCCTCAGGGGATAAATCTCTTGTCTTTTCGTGCCTCAGGCGGAAGTCTGCGCGCGTTTTCCGGTAAATCATAAAGGGTTTGCCGTCATCTTGATCCTTGTTTTCTCATGCTCATCGAACTTTTTCGGAAAAAAAACGGGAACTGGAAAGACGACACGCTTTCCGGTCTCACAGTTGCCCTTGCCTTGGTTCCGGAAGCGATCGCGTTTTCATTCATCGCGGGAGTCGATCCTTTGGTCGGGCTTTGGGCGGCGGTTTTCATGGGTTTCATCACTTCTGCCTGTGGCGGAAGGCCGGGGATGATTTCGGGTGCGACGGGTGCAATTGCTGTGGTGGCGGGGAAGGCTGTTGAGTATGGCGACAAGATCGAGCCGGGTTTGGGGAATCAGTATTTGTTCGCGGTGATCATGTTGGCGGGGGTTATCCAGATTTTGTTCGGGGTGTTGAAATTGGGTCGGTTCATTCGTTTGGTTCCGCATCCTGTGATGATCGGCTTCGTCAATGGTCTGGCGATTGTGATTTTGATGGCGCAGTTTCCTTCATTCAAAAATCCCTCGACTGGCGAGTGGTTGCAGGGTTCCTCGTTGGGAATTTTTGTCGGACTGATCGCGCTGACCATGTTGATCATTCAGTTTTTTCCGAAGATCACACGCGCTGTGCCATCGATTCTGATGGCGATTGTCAGTGTGGGGCTGCTTGCATTTTTCATCTTCAAGGACAGTCCGACGGTATCGAATGTGCTGGCTCAGGCACCGGGAAATCCGAACGGGGTGCTGAAGGGATTTTTCCCGCCACTCTCGTGGCCGGATGCTGTGGATTGGATGGGGCATTGGCAGTTTTTGCTGAAAACCGCGTTTATCGTTGCGATGGTGGGTATTATCGAATCGCTGATGACCTTGCAGTTGATCGATGAAATCACCGAGACGCGGGGGCAGGGAAATAGGGAGTGTCTGGCGCAGGGCGGGGCGAATATTCTTTCGGGCTTGTTCGGTGGTATGGGTGGCTGCGCGATGATTGGTCAGTCATTGATCAATATCAAATCGGGCGGTCGAGGGCGGACTTCAGGAATTGTCGCGGCGCTGGCACTGGCGGTTTTCATCATGGTGGGTGGGCCGGTGATTGAAAAAATTCCCATCGCCGCGCTGGTTGGGGTGATGTTCATGGTGGTGATCGGGACGTTTGAGTGGTCATCGCTGCGCACCTTCGGGCGTGTGCCGCTTTCCGATGTGATCGTGATTCTATCGGTTACTTTGGTGACTGTGATTCTGCACGATCTGGCGACGGCGGTTTTTGTGGGGATTATTGTATCGGCTCTTGTTTTCGCTTGGGAAAGCTCACGTCATGTTCATGTGCGGATTGAGAGCGAGAGCGCGGAGGAACGCATCTATTCGTTGGATGGATTGCTTTATTTCGGGTCGGTTCGTGAGTTTTCCGACAAGTTTCAGGCGCGCTCGGATGTTCCGAGTATTGTGATCGATTTCGCACGGGCACGGGTTTGCGATCTTTCGGGGCTTGAGGCGATCAACAGCCTTGCGGAACGATATCGCCAGGCAGGGAAGAAGTTGCGCTTGCGGCATTTGTCGCCGGATTGCCGCCGGATGTTGGAGCGTGCGGCGAATTTGGTGGATATTGAAGTCGCGGAGGATGATCCGGAGTATTTGGTGGCGAACTTCAAGATCGTGGGATCGAAGGATTGAATCTGGCAGGGGAAATTTAACCGCAAATGGACGCGAATTTCTTTGTTATGAGAATTTGGATTGAGAAGAGGATGCTTATTCTTCTTCCAATCCGGTCATGTCCCACATGACGTAAAAGTCGCGACCTGCGGCTTTGGAAAGGCTTTGCAGTTCCTTGAGTCTTTCCGCGAGTGCCGGATCCGAGGCTTTGGATGTTGGCGGGATATTGATGCCGAGACTTGGGCCCATGTAGTTGTTTGCGGCTGATGATGGGGGGTGGATGAAATTTACACGGGCTTTCACTTCCGAGTAAGGAATGAGTACACCGTCTTTATAGAACTGCCCGCGCTCATCCATGTTGAGATAGATATTAAGGCTGATTCTTTTTTTCTCCTCTTCATCCATTTGGGCAAATGGAGTATTTTGTGAATAAGATACTATGGCGACTGTGCCGTTCTTGAACCATACGCCGAAAACGGTGTCTTCCATTCCGCAAGTGCAGTCGTTATGCGTGCTGGGATAAATTTCACTGATTCGCTTGGGTGTGGATGGATTCATGGCACGGGCTTCCTGCCATTGGGTGCGGGTCAAGGTGAGTGTTCGGGACACGGTCACTTCCTCAAGCTGGTCTTCGTTGAGTTTCACAAGGTGGTGAGGGCCTTCGTATATTGTTCGGTCTTCGTTGAGGGGAAGTCCTTCAGCGAAAAGGAAGCCATGCGTAAGCACGACAAGGCTGGATAGAATAATTGTTTTCATTGATTTGAATTCGATGGTATTGAAGCAGAAATCCGTCGCTCTGTGTAGAAAGAATTTTCCGTCTTCGACTTCTTGTTCCGGTGATTTAGAGTGGTCTCGTGTCCTGGGTGTTGACCAAATTGATCCGATTTTACCAACTCGCAATATCGCCGTGGTTGCGGTTCTTGAGCGGAGGGCAGGGTGTGTGTCGGCATGATCCGACATGCAGTCATTATGGGATTGAGGCGATCAAAGTGCATGGGCCGTTGAAGGGCTCCTGGCTGACGTTTCGCAGGCTGATGCGATGTCATCCTTGGGGAACGCATGGATATGATCCTGTGCCGAAGAAAAAAGGGTAAAGTATGGAAAAAGTTGTTTTTGAGTATGGAAATGAATGGTAAAATACATTCATGAAACTGACAGTTGAGATTGACGACGAGATCTTGGCGAATGCCATGAAATTGACGGGCGAGAACAAGAAAAGTCCAGCGGTGGCAAAGGCCGCGACGGAATATGTGAAGAGGGAGATGGTGAAGAAATTCGCGACGATGGTGATGGAAGGTCAGTTTGAAGACTATCCCATGATGAATGATGAGCTGGAGGCGGTGGATCGCTGAAGATGGTGCTCATCGATACCAGTGCGTGGGTGGACTTTTTCCGCCGTGATGGCGACCTTCGTGTGAAGCTGGCGGTGAAGGGTCTGCTGGATGAATATGAAGGTGCGCTGTGCGGGCCGGTGGAGATGGAGTTTCTGGGAGGGGCGCGTCAGAACGAAATGCCGAGGATCAAGGCGTGGTTTGATCTGATCCCTTACATTCGCAATGATCTTAAAATCTGGCGCGAGGCGGCGGGGAATTTTGCGATGTTGAAAGCGAAGGGATTTACGGTTCCGTGGAATGACATTTTGATCGCGACGATTGCGAAAGGGCAGGATGTGAAGGTTTATGCGAACGACAAGCATTTCGCGATCATGTCGGAGGTGCTTGGGGTGTTGCTTTATCAGCCGGGGTATAACGGGATGTATAATCCTTGAATCCGCAGTTCAAACTGCAGATTCAAGGAGTTATTAGTTATCAGTTATTAGTTTCAAGTAATGAATCATTCCTTGGATTGATCTTTGGAATCAGCAAATGAATCAGGCGGGGCGGACGATGGGCCAATTGTTTTGCCATTTCAGGGAGAGGGGCATGTCGTAGAGTTCGCTGAGGGTTGAGCTGGTGAGGATGTTTTGTTTCGCGCCGTCCGCCATGATGCGGCCGTCTTTGAGGAGGATGACGCGTTGGATTTCCGGGAGGATTTCGCCGGGGTCGTGGGTGACAAGTACGATGCTTGCAGTAGTTTTTGTAATGCTGCGGAGGCGTTCGAGAAGGTGGAGGCGGGCGGCGAAGTCGAGGGCGGTGGAGGGTTCGTCGAGGACGAGGATTTCGGGTTGGTGGACGAGGGCGCGGGCGATGAGGAAGCGGCGTTTTTCGCCGGAAGAGAGCTGGACGAAGGGACGATTGGCGAGGGAAGTGATGCCCATGTCCCGAATGGCAGATGTGGCGAGGTTTTTTTCCGAGGTATGGAAGCGCATGTCCCGGGTGCGGCCATAGGCACCACGAAAGGCGGAGAGGACGACATCGAAGGCGAGTTCGAGGTTGTCAAAGCGGTTGATTTCCTCCGGCATGACGAGGCCGATGCGGTGGCGGATTTCCTCAAGGCACCAGCGTTCCTCGCCGAGGAGTTTGCAGGTGGAGAGGGGATTGGCTTCGGGCCGGACTTCGCCGGTGATGAGTTTGAGCAGAGAGCTTTTTCCCGCGCCGTTGGGGCCGAGGATGGCGACGTTTTCGCCGGTGTGGAGGCAGATGGAAAGGTTGTGAAGGGCGAGGATGTCGCCGCGCCAGACGTTGGCGTTGGTGAGCTCGAAGAATGGAGGGTCCGTGGCCTTCATTTTGAGATGAGGGCGCGGAGGCGGAGGTTGTCGCCAAAGGTTTGCCAGGAGGGGGTGTTGAGTTGGATGGAGTTGGGGAAGCTGACTGGGGCGATAGCGGGGGTGGTGTTTCCGCAGAGGATGGGGGCGTAGTAGAAGATGACTTCGTCGATGAGGTTGGCTTGGAGCATGGCGGCGGAGAGTTTGCCGCCCGCTTCGAGCATGATGGAGAGGATGCCGTGTTCCTTGGCGAGCTGTTGGAGAGTGAGAGTGAGGTCGGTGAAATCGAGGACGAGGGTGCGGTCTTTCGATTCATCGGTGAAAAGCGGGGCGTTTTTTGGAAGGGATTGAGGATTTTTTGAGAGGACGATGCGCCATGGTTGTGAGCGGCCTTCGAGGAGTTCGGGGACGCGGATGGTGAGGGAGGGGAGGTCGTTGCGGACGGTTTCGCCGCTGGTGAGGATGGCATCGACCTGGCTGCGGATGATTTGGACATCGGCGCGGGATGGTTCGTTGCTGAGCCATTGGCTT
>JBGSRM010000310.1:0-11110 GCA_041737575.1 Akkermansiaceae bacterium | reverse complement strand
AACCGGCGCCCGCTTCCTCCCCCAACTCCTCTCCTCCGGCCTCCGCCACTTCCGCATCGAACTCCTCGACGAATCCTACGAAACCGCCCTCACCACCATCCAAACCTACCAAAACCTCCTCTCCCAAAAAATCTCCCCAGACCAACTCCTCTCCCAAATCCAAGCCACCGAAAAACTAGGCGTCACCGAAGGCACCCTCCTAAACCGCTAATCCCCCACAAGGAGCGGCGGTTTTCAACCGCCGACGCCGTCCAACAACCCCAACAGCAACGAATTTCCTCAAACTTCGCTTACATCCGCCTCACCAACAGACAAAGCAACTACCAGCCCTCATAGTCCCCCATCCCACGCCCCAACGGGGCGAACGGTGAAAGCGAAGGGTGCTACCCGCACCCTGAAAAAAAACACCAACAAACCCCGCGCCCTGAATGGGCGCACGGAACGCAGCAGCCATTCGATCAATCCCCCTTCTCTCCCCCATCCCAAGCCCCAACGGGGCGAACGGTGAAAGCGAAGGGTGCTATCCGCACCCTGGAAAAAAAAACACCAACAAATCCCGCGCCCTGAATGGGCGCACGGAGCGCATAGTGGGCGTGGATGAGGACTTCGCGGATTTGGTCGGCGTCTTCGGAATACTCGCGGTCGTCGGGGTTGTTGCTCTCTGCGAGGAAGCGTGCAGACGGAGTGGCGGCACTGCTTAGGCGGGCACCACGATGAAACCCTCTTCGGCATTACCAAACGAACTCGTGCGACCGAGGAGGAACCGCTCGGCAGTCAGGACGCACAGCGCGGCATCCACAAAGTCAATGTTGGCCAGCGGACCATCATCGTAGCCCTGATCACGCAGCATCCCACGGCGTGTGGTCGCCTTTGGTCGGGCGGGAATCACGCGGCCCTCCAGTGCACACACGACGGCATGCGGGAAAGTTTCAAGGACGATCTGCCCGCGCTGGCGGGTGCCGTCGAAGAGCTGGTAATGAAGGAGAAGGCGCTGGTAGAGTTTTTCGCCATTGAACACCCAGCCGTAAAAAGCCCGGCCATGGGCTGAGGTCCGGGCGGGAGTTTTGAAGCATTGGATGGTCTGCCCACCGACCGCTAGCGACCGCTCGGCGAACCGTGAGCCGCCGGAAGTGGCCCAGGCACAAGGCGCATCAATCGCGATGACCTGCGCGGCTTGCTCCAGGCACCAACGCTCCATTGCTGTCGCCGCCGTGAAGTGTTGCGGAGCAAACTGGCCGTTGCGGAGGACGACCGCATGAAAGCCTTTCCCGCTTCCGCCCACATCAATCCCAACCACGGTTTTCCCAGAGGATTTCATGATGGTGCATCGGCGGGCGCGGCTTCGCCCCAGATGCGGGCGAGGGTGGCTTGGATCTTTTGCTCGAAGCGGGTGATCAGTTCGCGGTTGGCGGCCACCAGCGCTTGCTCGGCTTCGATCTCCGCGACGATGGCTTGCTGCGTGGCGAGGGGTGGGAGGGGGATTTGAAACGTGCCCAGTATTTTTGCGTTAATGTTCGATTGGTTAATTCCATCTGTCTTGACCCTGAGGCAAAACTCCTTCGCGTCTTTGGTGTTCAGGCAACAATTCAAATATTGCCCCATCAGTTTGTCCTTCTGGTAGTGGAGCCGGATGAGATAGCCGGCGAAAACGGCGCGCCTCCCTCCCCTGTATATCCCTGTTTTGCCTACATGGATTGGGCTATTTGTTCTGTTAAAAAGAACGTCGTTTGGGGATAGTAAATACTTCTCAAGGTCTTCGTCGGGAGGGGCAAATTTTAGATCAGACCAGTCGATCTCCCCGTTCTGAATATTCCCCATTCGAAGGCAGATAACCTCTCCATTGTCAGAAGACTTGAGGGAGCTTCCATACTGAAATCCGTCACACACTTCCTCCAACTCCACCATCGGCCAGTCGGGGTGGATGGGGATGTGGGGGCGGTAGTGGTCGAGGACGGCGCGGGCGCCGTTGATGACTTTCTGGTAGCCCTCGATCTCCGCCACGATCTCCTTCTGCACCTCCAGCGGCGGCAGGGGGATTTCAAACTGACTGAAGAAACCCGTGTGGAAGCTTTGGACCGTCACGCCTGGCTTGATCCCATTTTCAAGAATCTCGGCACTGCGTGCCTTGAGCATCCAGTACAGATAGCTCACTCCAAGTCTGCCATCCGTCGGGATGAGGGCGATGATGTCTTGATTGAAACACATTTCTTTCCCGGTGATCGCTAGTGGCAGCGAGTGCTTTAAAATCCCTGACCGAACGACACACAGCAACGTGCCAGCGGGAATAAGACTCGTGGCACTACCTTTGACAGCGGCCTCTGAAACGTGATCCTCGGTATCATAAAGCACATCCAGCTTCATGTCCTTCGGTGAGACCCACGGAATGCTGCCGCGCCAAAAAGCATCGTTCTCCTTGGACGGTGTTCCGCCGCTCGCCCGGCGAGTTAGTTGTCCAAGAGGAACCAGTGGCCATGCCGCCGTAGCACCCACAGCCCCCTCCCGATACCGCTCGCCGCTGAGGTTGTAGTCGCCATTCGCGGCGATCTTTTCTTTCGGCACGATCTGGGCGGTGGACGTGAGGGCGAGGAGGGTCTCGGTGGACGCTTTGGTGCGGAGGGCTTGGAGGTAGGCGGCGAGTTCGGCTTGGACTTGCGGGAGGTCGTTTTTCTCGATGGCGCGGCGCTGGGCACCTAGTCCGAAGCCGTCGTTCTCCACTTTGAAGAAGGCGATGGTGTCGCTCTGCCGGGCGAGGGATTTGTCGAGGAGAAGGATACTGGTCTTCACCCCGCTATAGGGATTGAAACAACCCGCCGGGAGGGAGACGACGGCGACGAGGGAGTTTTCAACGAGCATTTTCCGCAGCTCTTTGTAGGCGGTCTGGCTCTGGAAGATGATGCCCTCGGGGACGATGATGGCGGCGCGGCCGGTGGGCGTGAGATGCTCGGCCATGTAATCGACGAAGAGGACTTCGCTGCGCTTGGCCTGGATGGAGAATCGCTTGTGGGGCTTGATGCCGCCTTTCGGGGACATGAAGGGCGGGTTGGCGAGGATGACGTCGGCGAATTCGTTCCAGCGCTCCTCGGAGGTGAGGCTGTCGTACTCGTAGATGTGGGGATCGGTGAAGCCGTGGAGGTAGAGGTTCACCAGGGAGAGGCGCACCATGTCGGGCGAGATGTCGTAGCCCTTGAAGTTTTTGGCGAGGCAGCCCTTTTCGTCGGGCGTGAGTTTGGTGTGGCCCTTGGCGTCGGTGTTGGTGCGGAGGATGTGTTTATAAGCGGAGATGAGGAAGCCGGCGGTGCCACATGCAGGGTCGAGGATGGTCTCGCTTTTCTGCGGTGCGAGGACTTCGACCATGAAATCGATGATGTGGCGCGGGGTGCGGAACTGCCCGGCATCGCCCTGCGAGCCGAGGACGCTGAGGAGATACTCGAAGGCGTCGCCAAGGCGTTCGCTGTGGTCGTAGCTGAACTCGTCGATGATCTTGAGGAAAGCCTTGAGCGTCTCCGGGTCGCGGTAAGGGAGGTAGGCGTTTTTGAAGATGTCGCGGAAGAGCGCGGGGATGCCGGGGTTTTCCGGCATTTTGGAAATGCCTTCACCATAGAGGCTGAGCATCTCATGACCGCCGAGGGATGGAGACATCAATTTAGACCAGCCGTAGCGGGCAAACTCGCCCGTGAAGAAAGCGCGCTCGCCCCCGAGTTCCTCAGCCTCGGCATCCATGTCGTCCATGAACTTGTAGATCAGGGCGATGGTGATCTGCTCGACCTGGGACTTGGGATCGGGGACTTTGCCGACGAGGATGTCGCGGGCGGTGTCGATGCGGCGTTTTGTGGTGGTGTCTAGCATTACTTGAGGCGTTGGACGTTGTTGGCGGAAAGGAGCGTGCGCATCTGGGTGATGGCGATTTCATTGAGCTTTTGCAGGCGTTCGGGCTGGGGCAGACCTTGGCGGATGAGCACGGAGTTGAGGCTTTCGAGGTTGGTGAGGACGACGAGCTGCTCCAGCGGGGCGTTGTCACGGATATTGCCATCAGCGTCGGGGTGAGCATCCCGCCATTGCTTCGCGGTTTGTCCAAAGAGGGCGACGTTGAGCAAGTCGGCTTCGTTGGCATAAACGAGGGCGGTCTGGGTCTTGGTGATGGACGGCGGGATGAGCGTCTCTTTGATGGCATCGGTGTGGATGCGGTAATTGATCTTGGCGAGAGTGCGCTGAAGGTTCCAGCCGAGCTGGAGGCGGTTGCTTTCGTCCACCTTAAGGCGTTGAAACTCTCGAATGAGGTAAAGCTTGAATTCAACCGATATCCAGGAGGCGAACTCGAACGCAATATCCTTGTGGGCAAAAGTACCGCCGTAGCGCCCGGATTTGGATATGAGCCCGACGGCTGCGGTGCTCTCGATCCATTGCCGGGGTGTGAGGACGAAACTATTGAGCCCTGCCCGATTTCTAAACCCCTCGAATTCGAGGGGTTTAAAATCCGGATTATTCAGATTCTCCCAAATGCCAAGAAATTCCACGGTGTTGCGGTTTCTCATCCAGTTTTGGATCACTTGGTCGGCACGATCAGGTTCCTTGTGTTTCGCAATATCCGTGAGCGAAATATAATCATCAGCTTGGCGGGAAAGAACCGCAACATTGGTTCCCTTAACGAGGAGAGTGGATTTCTTGGTCGGGTTCATGATCAGGCAGCAAACTGGTTCAGGCTCACATAATCCTTGATGTACTCGGGGATGAGCTTGCGGTATTCAGGTGGCACGGCTTTGAGGTCGGCGATGGTGAAGGAGGTGGTGGTGTAGAGTTCTGTAAGCCGCTTCGAATCATCGAGAATGGAGCGGACGTGGCTGTCGGTGGCGTAGGCTTTGAAGAACTGTTTCAACGCGGGGATGAGCTTGGCCTCGCTGGGTTTGTAATCGGCCACAAACTTGGCGAACTCCTCTTCAAGCAGCTCGTCCTTGGACTTGAAGCGAGGGATGAGTCCGAAGATCTTTTCGAGGATTTCGCGCAGGGTGAGGCGGCGATCCACAGCAGCGGCTTTGCGGAGCTTGTCGAGATTGTAGAACTCGGCGGGCTTGTCGAAGAGCTCCTTGTTCACGTAGTCGATGACACGATCCCATTGTCCGGCCTCGATATTGGCGGCGATGAAGTCGTTTTCGCGCACAGTGTCCTCGAATTTCTCGTAGAACATGCGGTCGATCTTCATGCCTTCGACGCCGATGGCTTCCTCTTTGATCGTGGAGAGGATGTCTTCGCCAAGGTGCTCGAAGGTGCCGCCAGTGACTCCCCCACCTCCGCCTTCAACGCCTTCACCTTTAGGTTTTGGCAGCTTGCGTACTTCGTCGTATTTGAACTCCTTCTCGAAGTATTCGCAGTTGGCAAAGAAGTCGAAGAGCTTGAAGGAGGTTTTCTTCGGCTCCTTGACGCTCTCGCGGATGCTCTCGTCGAAGAGTTGCTCGCGGAAGTCATGCTTCCGCGTGCCGCGCCCTTTGATCTGAATGAAGTCAGTGGGTGAGAAGATGGGGCGGAAAAGGCCGAGATTGAGAAGATCTGGGCAATCGTAGCCAGTGGTCATCATGCCGACGGTAACACAGACGCGGGCTTTGCTGGTCTTGTAGGTGGCGATGAAGTTGGCGGAGCCGAGGAGGTTATTGTTGGTGAAATTGATCGTGTGCTGCTGGGCTCCATCCACCTGTGACGTGACCTGCACAGCGAAGTCAGACTGGTATTTGCCGGGGAACATCCGGTCGGCCATTTCATTGAGAATCTGCGCCAGCTTGCCCGCGTGGTGCTGGCTGACCGCGAAGACGATGGACTTGCCAATTTCGCCACTGATCGGATCACGCAGCGCATTTTCGAGGAACGTCTTACAGAAGAGCTGGTTGGTGGCCTTCGAGAAGAAGCGCTTCTCAAACTCGCGCTGCTTGAATGCCTCCTTCTGATCTTCACCTTCCGCGTCCTTGAACTCAGCGATGAAACCTTCTTCGGATAAGAGCTGCGTGGTAACTTCGCTACGGGCGTCCACGACAGTGGGATTGATGAGGAAACCATCCTTCACGCCATCGAGCAGAGAGTAGCGGAAAGTGGGCTGGCCGTCGTCACAGCCGAAGGTGCGGTAGGTGTCCAGCATGAGGCGGCGCTCGAACTCGCGCGGGTCCTTGGTCGTGGGCTTGTCCTTGTCGAACTTCTTGAGGTAATCGAACGGCGTGGCGGTGAGGCCGAGCTTGTAACCAATAAAGTAGTCGAACACGGCGCGGGCGTTGCCACCGATGGAGCGGTGCGCTTCGTCCGAGATGACGAGGTCGAAGTCGGTGGGCGAAAAGAGCTGCTGGTATTTGTTGTTGAAGAGCAGAGACTGGACGGTGGTGACGACGATCTCGGCATGCCGCCAATCGTCGCGGTTCTCTTTGTAGATGACGCTCTTGTAATCGTTGGCGAGCACCTTCTTGAAAGCCTTGAGCGCCTGGTCTTCGAGTTCGAGCCGGTCCACGAGGAAGAGCACGCGGCGGGAATTGCCAGTGCGGAGGAAGAGCTTGATGATGGCGGCGGCGGTGAGCGTCTTGCCGGTGCCCGTGGCCATTTCGAGCAGGAAGCGATCGCTGCCTTTCTTGATGGCTTGCTGGATAGCGTAGATAGCTTTCTTTTGGTAAAGGCGGAGGAAGCGGAGGCCGTTCACTTCGATGAAGCGGGCGCGTTCACCTTCATTCTTCCAAGCGACCTCCGTGGCGTAGCTCGGGCGCTGGGTGAGGACGACATAGTCATCCTCGACGACTTCCTCGATGAGCCGCTTCGGGTCGGGCGTGGTTTTCTGGTATCCGGTGACAGAGGTCGGCGTCGGGAACGCCGTGATGACATAAGGGTTGCCGCGTTCGAGATCCCAGAAGTAATGCAAGTTGCCGTTGGAGAGGATGACGAAGCGGCAGTTCTGGGACTTGGCGTATTTGCGCGCCTGCTCTTTGCCGACGAGCGGGCTTTTGTCCTCGGCCTTGGCTTCGAGGACGATGAAGGGGAAAGACTTTTCGTTGAGCAGCAGGAAGTCGATGAAGCCCTTGCTGGATTTCTCGAAGTTCTCACCGAGCGCATCGAGGTCTTGCGTCTTCACAGTGACGCTGGGCTCGAGCTGGATGTTCGCGGGGCCTTTCGAGTCCGCAAAGAAACGCCAGCCTGCGTTTTCCAGCAGCTTGTTGATCTTGATGCGGGCGGCGGCTTCTTTCATGCGGTAAGTGCGTGTTCGAGTTCGGACACGGCGCGAGATTGGCAAGAGTGTTCATTATTTGCGCTAAACCAGAGGCAGACGGGAATCTGCGTGCTATGGAAAAGCTGGCAGGGGAGAGTGGCGTTGGCCGAAGGAGAAATTTTGAATATCGAAGTGGAAGAGAACGGAATCGTCGCTCGCAGTTCGTTACTCAATATTTCCAAGTCAGCTATATTCGCCTTCGCTTCTTTCACTATCTACATGTTGGACTTGTCAGGAAGGAAGGCGCAAGAAGATAGAGATGTGTAGGAGTCGTTGAGGGGAGGGACGGCGCTCCAGCCTGCCCAGAAACCGGAAAGCCAGAAGTGCATATCTCCGGGATATGGTTTATCCTATCAAATTACCCCTGCCTTGGTTATGAAGTCGTGCCGACCCGTAACCCACAAATCCACCCCCCATCGGCATTCTCAAATTACCAGCACATCACACCCATCTTGAAAATTAGCGTCCACTCCCGTTCACCTGTCCCGTCCACATCAAGGCTCACGCTTCATCTCCTCCTCGCCACCCTCTCTCTCACCCTCCTCCCATCCTGCAAAAAAGAAACCCCCTCACCCACCACCCAAAACACCCCCGCCACAAACCCCACCCTCGCCGCCGCACAACTCAACCTCGCAAACAACCACCTCAACAACAATTCTCCCCTCGAAGCCCTCCCCTACCTCAAAGCCTCCGTCTCGAACAACCCCCTCCCACAAACCAAACGCCTCTTCACCGAAACCCTAGCCTCCACCAAATTCACCGTCCCCACCCTCCAGCTCGACCACCCCTACCCCGTCACAGACATCGCCCAAACCGGCAACACCCTCATCGCCGCCATCGGCGGAAAATACCCCACGCTCATCCGTTGGAACCTCACCGCCGAACCCTCCGTCGCCGCCATCCTCTTCCCTATCAAAGCAAAAAAAATCTCCCACATCCTCCTCTCCCCTTCTGAAAAATACCTCATCACACAACGCGACTCCACCAACCTCCTCTGCAACGCACAAACCCTCAAACCCATCGCCTCCATCGGCACATTCCCCTCCTTCCTCGATCCACTCTCCCTCCAGCCCTTCTCGGAAAATTCCACCCTCTTCGCTCACCCCGTCGAGTCATCCAACAACTCCCTCACATGGCACATCCGCGATTCAGCCACCGGTGAAACACTCCGCTCGGAAAACACCTTCGCCTACCCCCGCCCGATCCACGCACAATTCTCGGATACCGACCTCCTCATCTCCCACGAAGATGGCCACCTCATCTCCATCCCCCTCATCGGAGAAATCATAAAAACAAAAAAATCACTCCCAAAACCCACCCCACCTTCCCTCCAGTCCATCTCCTTTTTGGAAAACTCCATCACCATCCACTCACCCATCCCACCCACCAGCTCCACACCCCACGAAATTCTAACAGGTTACCAGCTCGACCCCGCCAACCAATCCCTCATCCCCATCCCACCACCCGAACGACTCGAAACCCTCTCAAAAATCATCCCCAACATCCCTCCCACCCTGAAAATTTACTCCGCACGCAGCCCTCTGGAAACCCGCCTCGCCGCCGCCTACCCAACCGCCTTCCCCGAAATCACGGAATCCGATCGCACCCTCGCCAACAAAATCCGTGAAACCTTCGCCACCAACGACCGCACCGCCATCCTCGAATCCATCACCGCCCTCCCCACCTCCGGCCTCCCCATCGCCACCGCACTCTACCTCGCCTCCGAATCGAACGATCCCATCCTCATCCACACCACCCTCAACCACGCCCAAAACGTCCCCGAACTCCTCAAACACCTCATCCTCGGCTCACCCGACATCCCCGACCTCGCTTCCCTCCGCCAACAACAGGATTGGCTCGGCTACGAATCTCCCGACTTCATCTCCCTCTTCCAAAAAGTCAAAAAACAACAAACCGAAATCCTCTCCTCACTCACTCTATCAGACTCCCCCGACGACACCGAAGTCGAAACCCTCTTCAACCGCCTCATCGATCCTGAAACCCAACGCAAACTCGGCCGGGCGACCATCTCACAAGTCGCGGCAACCAACGCACTCACCCTCGCCTCCTCCAACCAACACGCCACCTCATCCCTCAAATTCGCCTCCATCGCCGAAAGCGCCGGAACCCACCCCGCAACCATCCTCCGCATCCGCGCCACCGCCTTCACCTCCCTCGCAGACTTCGCCAACGCCCACCTCCTCTGGATCAACCTCATCACCAACCAACCCCAAAACTCCCACCTCCCCTCCGACTACTCGGAAGCCGCCTACATCGCCTTCGAAAATAAAAATCCCGACCAAGCCATCGAAATCCTAAACACCGGTTTATTCCGCTTCCCACGCGATTTCAACCTCGCCCTCCGCGCCGGCCAAATCGCCCTTTTCACAAATCATCCCGAACAAGCCGCCACATTCCTCAAACACTCAACCACCCTCGGCATACCTCCCAACGAAATCGAAAACACCACCGCCTTCCTCGCCATCGCCCACGCACAACTCGGCGACCACGACTCAGCCCTCGCCTACCTCTCCCAACTCGAAACCATCGACCCATCATGGTCCGACATCAACGCCATCAACAAACTCCCCTGGCCCGAACCACTCCTCACAACCCTCCGCGACCTCATCTCATCCCGCTCCGAAACGCTACCCGAGCTTTTACCGGAAAATGATCTGATAGATACGGCTCCCCTCCTCGAAGAATTGCCGATTCTAGAACCTCCCCTCCCCGAGTAATGAAAATGTGATCCACCTTCCATTGCAGGTTCGGATCCCTCATCCAAAAGTGCAATGTCCCCCGCTTGCTATCCCCCGCATGGAGCGCATCATACGTCTCAATCATCCCCTCAAAACCCTTCACAGCCCCCAAAGCACCCTTGTCCCCCTTCACAAATCTCACCGCAGGATTCCCCTCCACCGCATTGAAATCACCCATCCACACCACCGCCTCCCCATCCTCATTCATCCTTACCAACCGCTCAGCCACCAACCTCACACCCTTCTCCCGCGCCACCTGACTCTTATGATCCAAATGCACATTCACCACCCATAACCCCTGCCCGCTTTCCCGATCCACCAATCTCACCCACGTCGCAACACGCGGAATACCATTCCCCCAAGTCATCGAGCCGACTCTCTCCGGCGTATCCGACAACCACATCATCCCGCTACGCCCCTCATCCTTCTCAAACCGATCCTTCCTGAAAAAAATCCCCGCATACTCACCCTCACGCCCGCCGTCATCACGCCCTCGCCCGGCGAAATCATAATCACCCAGCGAAACACGCAAGTCCGCAACCTGCCCATGCCGCCCCTCCTGTATCCCCAAAACATCCAACCTCTCAGCCCTCACCATTTTCACAATCCCCACCACCCTCTGCTTCCACGCCCGCTTGCCCACATCCTCATCGTTCTCATATCTCAAATTGAACGTCATCAGGTTCAACTCCATCACCCCATCCTCCCTCACCGCCACAGTCCTCGGAATCTCTTCACGATCACACCCCACCCCGAGCAGACAAACCACCACTGCCCCCACACACATCCTCACCGCCTTCACTTTCCTCACTTCCCTTTTAACAACTCAACCATCGCCTTGCCCATCCCCTCTCCCACGAACATGTAGGTCTCCGGATTGCCACCGTAGTGACTTCCGCTACTTCCTCCGTTGGCAACAGGTTTCGTAAAGAACACCGCAGCCTGATCCTTGAACTCCGGCATGGCGGCGAAGTCGAACATCTTCTGGGAAAGAGGCGCAGTCTTGTCGTGTTCACCCAATGTGGCGCAAACAAACTTGGCGTTGGGTGCATTGAAGTCTTTCCTCAGATCGTTAAAGAGAAAAGCCAGGTTTTTGTCATAAGCCTCCACGTTCCCCTTGCCT
>JBGSRM010000293.1:0-6312 GCA_041737575.1 Akkermansiaceae bacterium | reverse complement strand
GGGGCGGAGTTTACGGCAAGCCACCTGACGGAGATTCACAAGATCGACGCGAGTCTTACCTTGGAAGGATTGAGGATTCTTGCCTGCCGTATGTTTTAAGGAATTTTTGTAGAATTCATGAGAACTAACAGATAGGCATTGCGCATTCATGAGCAATACACCTTTGGCGATCGGCATCGACTTCGGCGGGACAAGTGTTAAGACCGGAGTCGTTCGCGGCTCGGAAATCATCGATCAAGCTCCTCCCATAGCCACTCAGGATTTTGAATCACCCGATGGAATCATCACTGCGATTCTCAGAGCGGTTGAGGACTTGCGAAGCCGAAATAGCGGAGTTGCTGCGGTCGGCGTAGGTATGCCGGGTTTCGTTGATTTCAAAAATGGCGTGGTTCTAGGTCTCACCAATGTGCGTGGCTGGACAAACATCCCGGTCAAATCTTTGCTCGAACACGCTCTGAAGCTGCCCGTGATTGCCGATAATGACGCCAACTGCATGGCCTTCGCAGAATGGAAACTCGGAGCTGGGAAAGGGTTTGAACATCTTGTTTGTGTCGCGCTCGGAACTGGCGTTGGTGGTGGAGTGATTGCGAATGGTTCGATGCTGCGTGGAGCGAAATTTGCGGCCGGAGAGGTGGGTCAGACTTCCATCGATTATCAAGGACGTCGCGGGCACTACGGAAATTTCGGAGCACTGGAAGACTATATTGGAAATCGTGAGATCGCCAGAGACGCCCATGCCGCCTATAAAGCAGCAGGCATAACACGTGATCTCGAAGACTGTTCTCCGGCTGCCTTGGCAGAAGCCGCCCGTCTCAGCGATCCCATCGCTCTCCAATGTTGGGACAATGTAGGGCGCATGTTGGCCACGGCGATGATGAATGTTTGTTGGTTGCTCAATCCACAGGCTCTTGTGATCGGTGGGGGCGTGGCCCGCGCCGGTGATTTGCTGTTTTCGCCATTTCGTGAGCATTTGCTGCGTCAGCTTTCAGAGCCATTTAAGGAAGGACTGGCAATTTTACCTGCGGCATTTGGCCACGAAGCGGGCATGGTCGGTGCTGCCGCACTCGGTTTGGAACATGCCTCGCAGCTTTGATCTAACAGATCGAAATAATATCAAACCCCGGCATATCCATTTTTTCTCCGACACGTTTTCCGAGAAACTGAGCATACAAAGGACTGCCTGGGCTCAGCAGAGTGATCTCCCGAGCCTGCCAAACAATCTCCAGTCCTCCAGCGGTCGGAGCCATTAGGAAATGGATATCATCTCGCCCTCCCGCCCGCCTTACCGTGACAAGCGCACCACAGGTAATTTCATCCCCCTCCTGAAAATCCTGCGGATCCAACCTTTCAAAAATCCGCACGGACTCTGCCAAATCCTCGACTTGTCGTGCTTGTCCAACCGCCAAATACGATTGCTCCAAGTTACGGGTATCATACTTGCTCTCCGCTTTCGAGCCGGGATCGGTAGCCGCCTCATGCGCTTCCTTCGCGGCTTTGACAAGCCGACTCAACTGCGCTTGCAGTTCATCCCGAACCAATCTGATCAAATCCGCCTTCATTTTCCTTCCGCCCTTGTTTATGGAAAAAACTCGCCCGCGCAAGACATTGCCGCAAGTGGAGGCTTGACCCGAACGCAACAGCTAGGCAGTTTGTCCGCCCCGTCGATGCCTCGGTGGCAACACGACGCAACAAACGAACTCACAAACTCACCAGGTATGGCTGCAAAGATTTATACAAACAAAGATGCGAACCTTACTTCTCTCAAGAAGAAGACACTTGCCGTAATTGGCTTTGGTTCACAAGGTCACGCACACGCGCTCAACCTCAAGGACAGCGGTCTCAAGGTTGTCATCGGCCTTTACAAAAAATCAAAATCACGCGAAGTCGCCAAGAAACTCGGCTTCGAGGTCATGGATACCGCTGATGCAGTCAAGGCAGCCGATGTGATCTTCGTTGCCACGCCGGATACCGTCATTCCTTCCGTTTATAAAAAGGACATCGAGCCAAACCTCACGAAAGGCAAAACACTTCTCTTCTCACACGGCTTCGCGGTTCATTTCAAAACCATCGAAGTCCCAAAAGACATCGACGTCATTCTGGTAGCGCCAAAAGGCCCTGGCCACACGGTCCGCTCGCAGTTCGTTGATGGCAAAGGTGTTCCCGGCCTCATCGCCATTCACCAGGATGTTTCGGGCAAAGCCAAGGAAACCGCACTTGCATGGGCACGCGGCATTGGTTGCACCCGTGCCGGTGTCTTTGAAACCAACTTCCGCGAGGAAACCGTCACCGATCTCTTCGGCGAGCAAGTCGTTCTCTGCGGCGGCGCATCCGCCCTCGTTAAAGCAGGCTTTGAAGTTCTCGTCGAAGCTGGCTATCAGCCGGAAAAGGCATACTTCGAGTGCCTTCACGAGCTCAAGCTCATCGTTGACCTGATGAACGAAGCCGGCATCGCAGGCATGCGTTTCTCCATATCCGAAACCGCTGAATACGGCGATGTCTCCGTGGGTCCTAAAATCATCGATGCATCCGTCAAAAAACGCATGGTCGCACAACTAAAGACCATCGAGAGCGGCAAGTTCGCGAAAGAGTGGACCAACGAATACGAGACCGGCTGCAAAAATTTCAACGCGCTCCGCAAAGCAGGTGCCGAGCACCAGATTGAAAAAGTAGGCGCGAAACTCCGCTCCACCATGAGCTGGATCAAGCAGACAAAACTCAAGAAAGGCGCCAGCCAAGCAAGCTACGTCTCCTCTTCCAAGTAAGTCTCACAAGCACTTCAAACGCCCGGCAGCTTCTCGCTCGCCGGGCGTTTTTTGCAAAAAATTCACCGCGTTGTCGCCGGTAGCCATGCCCTTGCGCCCATGCTGCGACGGCTTGTATCCTTGAAAAAACCATCCAGGCCATGGCGTTTCGTTAGATTTTCAATCGCTCCAGCGGCATTTGGATACCGCCAGCGGAATCCCGCTGCTTGTAGCCTCTTCGGAACCGCCCAACGACTCTTCAAAACCAACTCTGTTTCCGTCCCTAATATCATCGCGCCCAGACCGAGAACCCAATCGGGAGCTGGCAGACCGAGCGGCATTCCCACCATATCGCGAAACAATTCCATAACCTCGCGATTATTCGGAAAATCCGGCGCGGTCGCATTCACAATACCATCCATGAAAGGATCGTTCATGAGATAATCGATTACACGCAGAAAATCCTCCATGTGGATCCAGCTCATCTTTTGAGTGCCGGCACCCATTGTCCCCCCGAGCGCCTTGTTCGCTAATCCGGAAAGCACATCGTAAACAGTTCCCGGTTCGTTTGCCAGAATCATGCCCATGCGCAACGCCACCTTCCGAGTCTCTGCAGGCACCTTCGCCGCGAAAAACGCATCCTCCCAAGCCGCTGCCACCTCGCAGGAAAAACCGGTTCCTGCAACTCCGTGCCACTCATCCTGAGGCACATCCTCCGCATGGCGATACCACGTCGCCGTACTTGCGTTCACCCACAAAGCGGGTAGAACGCGGCATTCCGCGATCGCCTTGCCCACCGCTTCGGTAGCATCCACTCGACTTGTTAAAATATCCTCCTTGTTCCTCCGATTGTAGCGGCAGTTGACACTTCTTCCCGCCAGATTGATGACCAGTCCCGCTCCCTCCAAAGCATACGCCCATGCCCCAACATGTTTCCCGTCCCACTCCAAAAACATCCCGTCTCCGCTCCATCCTTTTCTGCTTCTCGCAATGGCCACCACCTCGCGCCCGCTACATGCGAAATGCCTGCATAGATACCTGCCAAGAAACCCATTCGCTCCTATGATGACGACCGTCGTATTCATGTTTTTTGCCCTATTCAGTTTATCCCAAAAGTTTGCTGGCGATCTGAAGCGCGAAACCATGCTTCATCGATGCCACCCGATCCGATAATCCAGATGCGAATACCATGAACTCGCGCAAATCCTTCACCTGCTTGTGAAATGCCTCCGCATCCTTGCCCTTCAAGCCCTTCGTTTCCTCCTCGCACTTGCTTAAAATCACCAAAGCCGGATCGATCTCCCTCCGCTTTCTTTCCCGCGTGATCGTGGTGAAAATTTTCCACACATCCTTCTCCGCCTCATAAAAATCCCTGCGATCGCCTTTCACCACGATCATCCTCACCAGCCCCCAACTCACCAACTCTTTCAAATTCGCATGGGCGTTGCCACGGCTTACTTCCAATTCCTCCATCACCTCATCCGTGCACATCGCCTGGGGCGACATCATCAACAGCGCATGAATCTGCGCCATCGTCCGGTTGATCCCCCACTGCGTGCCCATCGCTCCCCACTGAGCCACAAACTCATCCCGCGCCTGCTTGAATTTATCGTCTGCAACTTTCATAGTTTCAGTAAAGACTGAAAATTTAGGAAGTGCAAGAAGTATTCCCGAAATTCATGACCATATCGCCTTATTGAGACGGCATTGACATGGAGCCTATCGTATCGACAAGCTCCCGACATGTCAGATGCCAACCAGACGGATTCAGAAGATCTCCAGGGGAATAACGAAAAGTTATCTTCCAAACCTGCGGAAACCAAATCCGAACCCACTTTAGAAACCACCCGGCTGGCCGCATTGGCAACTCCCACGGTATTTCTGCTGTTCCTGATTTTCATCATGATTCTGTTTCTGCTGATCATGAATTTCAAAAACAAAGCCCCCGCCACCTCTGACTCCAATGACGACCCATCCCTCACCGCCCTCAAGGCCGACCTTGAGGCGCGCCGCATGGAAATCAACCGCCAGAGGCTTGCGATGAATCTGCCGCCAATCGAAGGCACGGCCGAACCGGCCGACGACATCGCTTCCCGACTCAAGCGCGATGCGGATACCCTGGCAGCTTTAGCCGAGAGTTTCCGTCAAATGATCGCTGACAAAAACACCCAGCTCAGCGAGCGAAATAACGAAATTCTCCGCCTTGAGAAACTCCGCCAGGACATCTCCATGGAAAACGCCCGCCTCCAGTCCGAGATCAGCCGCGCCCTCGGTGCCAATCCCGAAACCGAACGCCTCAAAACCCTGCTCGCCGATTCCCAAAGACAGCTTGCCGCCGCCAATGATCAACTCCTTGCCGCCAAAAACTCGTTCTCCGAGGACGAATTCAACGACCTCAAACGTCGCCTCGATGAAACGACACGCGAACGCGATTTCTACCAAGCCCGTGCCCGCGAATTGGAATCACAAATGGAACAAACCAAGCTCTTCGCATCATCCGAAAATGAACTCCTTCCCGCCGCGGTCGAACTTTTCCGCCGCCTCCGCAAGCTCGAAGGCATGAAGGATTCCGATCTAACAACCGAATACAGCAAAGTCGGTGTGGATCTCGGCGCGAACGTCCTACACACACTCAACTATGCCACAGGCGTCAGCGAACTCTCCGCAGAGGATATGGCGCAATTGGACTCCATCGTCGCGGATGAAGCACCCGATGGCGACCTTGTCCTCATCATCGGCTACGCCTCAAAAACCGGAGACTCCGTCGCCAACGAACGCCTCTCCTCAGATCGCGCCACAAAAGCAGCGGAGTATTTTTCCGGGCGCAAACGCCCCGCCCAAATCGTACAAGCCGTCTATCTTGGCCAAACCGACAGATTCAGCAGTGCCCGTCCTGAGCGTAACCAAATCTGCGAAGTCTGGATCATTCGGAAAAAGTGAGATGGCAGCGCAAAGCTCACACCAGCGCTCTTACTCCGCGCCCACATCGGGAACCTGAACTTCCTCCGTATGCGTGTGCTGCGGAACCACGTCAGGCTCCACGGGGCCGTTGGGAAGTAAAACAAATGCCAGATACATGACGATTGTGGGTAGCAAAGCACCGAGAAGCAATCCGAGTGGGGAAACACCACCCTTGAAAAAGCGTGACAGGATGCTCTGACCTGCGGGGTTGGGAGCATTTGCGATCACCGTTAATCCACCGCCTGTCACCGCACCGGCAACCACAGCATGTTTCGCATCCATCGATATGCCCTGCACTTGCGCCGCCAGGTATGTGATTGCGGCATTGTCATTGAACGCGGTCAGGATTGTCGCCCCCAACATCAGGGTCTGACTACCGAGCGTCCGAATCACAGGATCAATCCACCAACCTTGGCATCCTCCATGAATCACAAGTCCCGCAAGGAAGAAGCCGACGAGAATAGGACTTTTCAGCGATACGGAATTCTGGTGATGACGCGTTGCCATCACGAACGCGAGGAAAAACAAAAATCCGCCCACGAAAAGAACCGGATAATGCGCCGCATACACAGTCCATGCCAAGAAGAAGAGATGGATCAACGTAATCCAT
>JBGSRM010000274.1:0-9739 GCA_041737575.1 Akkermansiaceae bacterium | reverse complement strand
GCCGATGCCAAAGGACTCATCAAAGCCGCCATCCGTGACAACGACCCTGTCTATTTCATGGAGAACACCTTGCTATACGGAAACGTCGGCGAAGTCCCCGATCCAGCCGATGGTGATTTCGTAATCCCCCTCGGAAAAGCGGATATCAAACGCGAAGGCACAGACATATCACTCATCGCCCACGGTCGCTCCGTCATCCACGCCCTCGCCGCCGCCGAAACCCTCCAGGTTGAGCACAACATAAGTGCCGAAGTCCTCGACCTCCGCTCCATCCGCCCCCTTGATGTCGATGCAATTCTCGCCACTGTCGCCAAAACACACCGCGTCGTCCTCGTCGATGAATCCAAACCCTTCGGCGGCGTCTCCGCCATGATCTCCCACCTCATCCAGGAACACGCTTTCGATGAACTGGACGCCCCCATCAAACGCGTCTGCACCATCGACGCCCCAGCCATCTACTCCAAATACGTCGAAAACGACCAGCTCCCGAATCCAAAGAGGATCGTCGAAATGGTTCTCTCAAACATGTGATCGCCACGGACGCATCCTTAATTGCCTGACCTACAAATCCCTTTTCATTCGTTCCACCAAATGAAAATATCGCAAAATTCCCGGGCGTGAAGATCATCATTCGCCGATTAGCTCTCATCACGAGCCAACTTCCCACATCTTTTCCATTTTTCGGGTGAACGATTTCAATCTGGGCGTGCTTAAACAAGTGAGTTGCCTGATTTTTACGATTCAACCCTTCATCCATTGAAACCTGCTCTATCGACCAGCGATCCTTCCGACCTCCAATTGATCGCTCATATGAACGATGGTGAAGCTGAGGCATTTGATCTGCTATACACCCGCCACCGCGACTGGGCTTTCCGCATGGCCTGCCGCCTGACCGGCTCCCCGCATTTCGCTGATGATGTCCTTCAGGACGCGTTCTGCTATTTTCTCGGAAAATTCCCCGGCTTCACCCTCTGCTGCCAATTCCGCACTTTCCTTTATCCAGTAATCAGGAACCTATCTCTGAATATGATAAAAAAAGACCGCCGTTATGAAACCGGCCCCAACGCGGAGATTCACATCGGACAACTCGCTGATCCAAGCACAGATTCGCACCACCACGGCGACCTCTTCGGCATCACCGCCGCACTGACCGTGGATCATCGTGAAATCCTGCTCCTCCGCTTCATCGATGGCATGTCGCTTCCGGAGATCGCCGAAATGACCGGCATCCCGCTCGGCACCGCCAAATCAAGACTCCACCTCGCGCTTAACTCACTGCGCAAAAATCCTGCCATTCAGGAAATTCTCGCCACAAGTGAACGATCCGCCCTTCCTACATGCTAAAGAATATGGAAACCATGAACACCCCTTCACCACAGAGCGACGAAACGGAGGCTCTCGAGCCGGCCATCATCGCATCCCTGCGTGATCTTGGCTGCGAGCACCACTCGCCATCGTCCGGCTCCGATCTCATCATCCGCCGCTCCGCCGCCGCGAAAATGGCCGCCATCCGCCGCCGCTCCCGCGTCAGACGCATCACCGCCACCATCACCACAATGGCTGCATGCGTCTTCCTTGGTATGTATCTCAACCGCACCCCAGAACCTGCAAATACAGAAACCGTGGATTTGGCGAGGGACGATGCCGCGATCATCTTGCGTGAGGTTTCCGCACTATTCCCCGGCCAAATCCGATCCATCCATCGGGATGAAACAGGCCTGCATCTCACCCTTTCCGAAACTCCCAACGTGGAATCTACGATGGCCATAGTAATTGAAATCGATGGCACTAGCGAGATCATCACCTTCAGCGGTCAAACCATCGAAATCATGGGTCAAAACGTCACCGTTCTTGCTGATCCGGAGCGCGGGATCCTTCTCAACGGACAAGGCATCGAAAACTGGAAAACCCAACACACCCCGCATCTTGTCGTCCGCAAACTATCCATCTGATGCGCTTCTCCCTTCCATTCATCCTGCTGCTTTTAGCAAGCCATGCCGCCCTCGCGGATGAACCTGCCATCCACACCATCGCCGCTGACGGCAAGCATTTCCCTCCCGGTTTTCCGCCTGCCGCTCCGCACGTTTTGGCAATCGCAGGGAAGCCCGTCCGCATCGTTTGGAAACACGCATCCGCCACCGACACCGTCGTGTTGACGGTGGATCGGATCACCGATACCCGCCGCGTTCCAATCACCACCTCCTCCGTTTCCGCTACGGAAAAACAGTGGAGCTGGGATTGGAGTCCACCTCTCACACGTGGTGTCGTGACATACGAAATCACACTCAAAAAAGAAGGCATCACACCCGTCCGCATCGAAGTCAGAGACCCCGAAGAATTCCATGAGCAGACCAAGGCACTGCAATCCATGGAATGGGAGGCGAGCGGATTGACCCGCAGCGAGACCGATGCCCTCACCAACCTGGGATTTCGTCTCCATTCTACAAGCACCGCAAGCAACCAGGAAACCGCCCGACTTCAAATGACCTCCAGTGATCCCGCCCAAGGAAAACGCACCGTGACATGGGACCAGACTCATCACCATCTCGTCGTTTGGAAATCAACCACTCCGGCAGGAGACATCGACATCCGCGCGCCCCGCTGGTGGCTCTCCGCCGAAGCCCTCGCCACCGATGAAGGACGCATCCGACTCTTCGACCTTTTCACCACATCACCCGCATCCCATTGAAAAAACATCCCATACCATCATGAAACGTATCATCCGAAACTCCGTCTATCTGGCCTTCTTCGCCTCCCTGTTATCCTCTCCGCTCCGTGCCCAAGAGGAGGAAACCCCGCCGCTCTCAGCCGCCGTCCTCAATTTCCAGGACGGCTCCAGCGAACTCGAAGGCGTTGGCACATCCGTTGCCGCCCTCATGCAAGTCCAGCTTACCGTCCACTCGGACGCCATGCTTGTCGAACGCGCCGAAATCAACGAAGTCCTCGCCGAGCAGGAACTCACCCTCTCCGATGCCGTCACCCCGGCACAGGCGGCGAAGGTAGCCCAGCTCACAGGCGCGGAAGTCCTCATCAGCGGGCGCGTCTTTACCGTCCAGAACCGCGTTCATATTGTCGCAAAAGTAATTTCCAGTAGCACGAGCCGCGTCTTCGGCGCCACCGCATCCTACGACCAAGGCAAGCCGCTCGACGAAGCCGTCGAAAAACTCGCCACCGACGTCGCCAAAATACTCAAGGATAAATCCGCCGACCTACGGGGCGGCCCGTCTATCGAGGAAAAAATCAACACCCAGATCACCGCGCTTCTCAAAGACAAGCCCGCGAAAAAAATCTACGTCAACATCCCGGAAACGATCATCCAGGTGGTGGTTCCCGACCCCGCCGCACAAACGGAAATCTCCCGCACCCTCGAAGCCGCAGGCTGGACATCCGTCACCGATCCCAAGGACGCGGACATCATCGTCCGTGGCGAAGCCTTTGCGGAAACCGGCATGCGCCGCGGTAACCTCTGGATCACCCGCGCCCGCCTCGAAATCACCATCACCAACGCCAAAGGCGAAGTCCTCAAAACCGACCGCGTCGTCTGCGGAAACGTCGATCTCGCCCAAGCCGTCGCCGCCAAAGGCGCCCTCCAGAAATCCGGATTATTGGCATCCGTCGTGGTGGCAAACGCAGCAACAACAACGACGGAGAAAAAATGATACCGCCTCGTTTCCGTTGCGCCGTTGCATTTCTTTCATCCTTCGCGCTTTCGGTGGCGGAGCCGGTCGTGTTCATACCAGCCACGTTGGATCACATACGCATGTCGAATGGTGCTCCCATGCCGGATGATCTATCGGCAATCGGCTGGAAATGGCATCCGAACAAACTGGGAAGCGGTTCTCTCGTATCAGCAGATTCCCCACATGTGCTGATGCTATCCGTCGATCAGCTTGAAGCGGATCTGACCTATGAGGTTTTCGGCTACTTCATAGCAGATGCTCAGACGGAAGATGATACAGCTTCCCCAGGGCATGGAGCAGTTCAATTCGGTCTAACCCTTGCCAGCTTACACCCTTTCGATGGAATCAGACTGGCCGACTTGGTGTCGAAGGAGCCATGGGTCGTCACGCCGAACTACGAAACCGGCAAACAATTCGGATACGAGGCCGCGGTCGAAGCGGACTATCCTCTTCCCGGGCTGAAACAAACATTTGGGAGCGAAGTTATCCGGGCGCGGCTAGGCATTTCACGCGCAGGGGAAGACGGCACATTGCCGGTATTCTTTGATCGATATTCCAGCTTCCATTCCTCCGGGCGAGCTTCGGTTTTGGGAGTGGCAGTGCGTCCCGTTCTTGAGGTGGAGAAGATGGATCCAATTGGAAAACCCGGCACTCGGCTTCATCGCGCCATCCGTTCCGGCGATTCCGTCACCTTCCAGCGCGAGATCGAAGCCGGTGCCGACGTGAACGCGGTCGATGAGGAAAACCTGACCCCGTTGTTTTATGCTGCGGCCAGTGGTGATGCCTCACTCGTTAAAAAGCTGTTAGAACTTGGTGCCAAGCCGGAGCTGAACGCACAATCTGTTTCTCCCTTGGTCGCCGCTGCCGCTGATTCTGAGATAACCCGCATCCTGCTCGAAGCGGGTGCCAAAGTTCCCCTTGCTCCCGCCATGGATAAAGGCCGTCTTGCGCACGAGATCGATCCATGGTTGCTCCATCCGGTTATCGCGGCCATCCGCGCCGGTTCCGTGCCAGTCCTCAAGCAGCTTCTCGCCGCGAATCCCGCCATAACCATGCAGGACATCGCGCGCGGATGGGAAAGAATCAACATATCCCTCGCGCGTTCGATGCATAACCGCTCGTTTGTCCGCAGTTCGATGATCCGGCAGAACTGGGACATGGCAGCTTATCTGATTGATAGCGGGTTCCCCATCATGAAAGGTGAATTCGCCAGCTCCGCGAATCCGGATGCCGTCACGCTGGCACATGCCGTGATGGCAGGTAAAGAGGCTGTTCCAGTGTTCGAGGCTTTGCTCCGTCGTGGGGCACCTCCTGTGGTTGGGACTTCCAATGACATCTATCATCGGGATGCGCTTACCACGGCGGCATGGCTCGGAGATACCGATCTTGTCAGGCGTTTTCTGCCTTTCGCAAAAGAGGTGAGCACCCACTACCCAGGCTGGCTCTTGGAACACGCGCTGTATTCCGAGAACGAAGAGGTGATCGATATGGTGCGAAATCGCTTTCCCGATGCCACGGTGAAGCGATGGGAAGCGCCTACCGAAAATGAGGATGTGTTGGAAGAGCAGTCCGTCCGATTCTTCCTGCCGCGCACCAGTCCACCTCCGCTGGAGAAAGGAGAAAAAGCCGCCGGCAAACACGTGCTGGCGGTCATTGCCGCTCCCGAGGCCTCCGCCGCTGGCGACACACTCACCGCTTTCGCATCAAGCATGGACGGTTGGCAGGTGGTCGAACGCGATAAGATCGAGGCAGCACTTCTTGAAGACAATTTCTCCAAACCATGGCTCGATGGCGAACACCGCCTGGCCAATCTTGGCGACCGTTTGACAGCCGACTGCCTGATCGTCGTCTCAGCGCTTCGCAACGGCAAACAGATCATTCATCGCTTCGAGGTGGTCGAGGTTTCAACAGGCCTGGAGATTCATCGCGAGCACTTCAAGGATGGCGCGTTCGTTGACCAGAAGGAAATCGCCGGACTTCTCACCCGAGCCACCCTTGCTATGGACGCCGCATGCAGGAATAAACGCCACCAGGCGATCACCATGCTCACTTTCACCGCGCAAGGACTCAAAGATCCCCTCGCCATGTCACGCATCCTCAGTGCTGCGGTGAGACACGACGTCGATGCCACGCCCGGCTTGATTTCACTCTCACGCGCCCAGTCTTCCCGGCTCATGGAAGAGCGGGCGCTCGTTGGCAAAAACTCCGTATGGGGAGCTGCACACATGATTGAGGGCACCGTTTCCTCGCAGGGCGGCAGTGATATCCAAGTCACCCTGCGGCTGGAAACCTACAAGGACGGCAAGACCACCAAAATCGACGTCACAGCAAGTGGCGATCTCTCCTCCATCCCGGAAACCACCTCCACCGCATGGCAAAAGCTGATGACCGCCATGGGACAGGTGATCACCACCCCACTCGAAAAACCGGATGCCCCAGACCAAGCACTCCATGAAGGCAGGCGGCTCATGCGGGAAGCTGAGTGGCTCCACTCGCTAGGGAGCCGTCCCGTCAACTACCTACCGCTGATTGATTCCGCCATCGCGCTAGGTGTTCCCACGCGCGAAACCATCATCGTGCATCTTGATGGATACTATCGCCATTTTTGGCCGCCCGCTATCGACCATAACGGCAAGCCAGTTACGCAAATACAGAATATCGGTGAGGTTCTCTCCCGTATGCCTGCCTCGCTCCAGACATCCGATCGTTTGGTCAACTTGCTTCCGACCGCGCGGCAGTTTCTCGATCAAACATCATGGTATCTCGATCGAGAGGGAACGACAGCTTTCGATCCACACATCGATCAATGGAACACTTACGGAACCTACAAATCGAATGAAATCTGGTATGCGATCCAGGCGCTCAGCAACATCCGGACACTGATCTTTCGCAATCAGCTCACCAAAGAGCAGCGCGAGGAATTCGATGCCTTTACCTCCGATCTCGATGCTCTTACCTTGCGGTATTTCTCGTTGCTGAAAACCGTAGCTGAGCCCGATTTCCTGCGCTATTACATTCAGTATGCCGACTTCCGCCTGTTCGAACGCAACCCCGTGCTGACTGAAAGCCTCGTCGACATGGCGGCAACGGGGGGAGCGCTTGCCATCCTTATGCAAGTTAGTCCCCATACGGATCCCGATACCGGCGCGGAGACCCGTAACGTCGAATCCTTGATGAGGATTCGCAAACGCATGGCAAAAATGATGGTCGAACGCATCGGCGAAGACTCGTCCATTCCTCTGAAACTTGCCAAAGCCGATCTCGAATGCTTTCTCGCGGAACAAGCTCAGCGCCCCCTTGCCGTTCGGCGGCTGGCTGAGCTCACCGCGGAAGCAAGGAGCCATACCGTGCCCACCCGCCAGGTAAGCGGAAGTTATTTGCTTTCCCAGATCATCCTCAATTCAAGCACCACCTCCCTTCTGTTTGATTCCTTCAACAACGTTACCGCCCTCGACCACGATGGTTGCCTGCTTCCCTCCTCCTTGTTTGCCACAAAATACACTCCCGATCTCCAGATCCGCTTCAACACCTATCACAAAACCTTTCATATCTTGAGCCAATGCGCCGCATGGAGACAGCCTGACACCAACCCCGATATCGATGTCTTCCGGCAAAGGATCGGAGGTTATTTCTCCTGGGAGCTTTCCCGGCTGAAAACGGAAGCCCCGTCATTAAAACCAATCAACGGAGTGCCCAGTCAATCGGGGAAAACCTCACAAGACGGCCCACCCGGATTTTTCGCGCCGACAAAAACCACCTCCGAGTTGCTCAAATCAAATTCCCTCGTCTCACTATTTTACGGTGCCGGAAAGAAAGCGGTCAAATCGGAGAAGCCAATCAGGCCACACGAAAACAAACCCGCTCAGAAATCCTTCACCGCTACATTGTTTGCAGATCTACGCACCGACGAATCACCTGGCAATATGGTTTGGCCGCTCGTTGACAATTCCAACCCCGACATCCTCTGGACATTTTATTTTCCATCCTCCGGCGATGGCATCCATGTCAATGTGGCTGGTGGTAGCGGCCTCCAAATCCGTGAGCGCGATTGCAAGGCACCTTGGCTACTCGGCATCGACTGCCGCACCGGTGTGATCACGAAAAAAATCAATCTCCACACTGCGGTTGGCGAGGCATACGGCCTCGATCTTGCGAACCGCAAATGTGCAATCTGGGAAATGGCCTTCGATCAAACCCGCAGTCGCATCCTCACCAATGTCGGTTGGCACGACGAGAATTACGCCTCGAACAAAATGGGTTCCGTCATCATCGACAAGGAATCTGGGAAAGCACATCCGCTCCCGCGCAACCCAGAAATGCTCGAAGGAGAGGGCAGTGTGTTGTTCGATATATGGGACAATAGGGTGGGCGTGGTCGGAATCGGCGAGCACTTCTTCTACCTCGATAAAGCAGGTGACTGGACAGGTGGAGCCATCAAAGGTGTCCGGTCAGATGGGCTCGCCATTTTCGAAGTCAGCCCCGACCTGACAGTCAAGCCGCTCACGGTAATTGGCCGCAAACCGGAACTCACTCCCTTCGACTCTGCCGATCGCTCGCCATTCCACATCACCCAACATGACAATCAACTTCGCGTTGTCCACGAAGCCACCATCGCACAGTTCGATCCTACGTCGCGTGCCTGGTCAATCATCTCGGGAAATTCATCCAAGAAGCCGACAAAGGCCGATGTAACCAGCATCGCGGATGCACGGTATTGGGAATTCCTCCAGTCTATTCATAAGCTTCGGGTGAATGGAAGATCAACAGGCTGGTTCGCAGTGGGCTGGAACCACCGCCCCGGCCACCTGCCTCTCGCCTCGCGGGAAAAAGGCATTCACCAGTTCCGCATTTCTGCCGTGATACCCGATGATTTTCTAACAACAGCCTACGCGATTGATGTCAGCGACTCCGGTAATCCGGCCAAACCCAACGAGCGAAGAACGCTTTTCAAAGATCATTCCCGCTCGAAGAACTACAATATGGTCGTCCTTGCCCAAACGGAATCCGATTTGATTTTCGGTATTCAGACCAGTGATTCATACGAGTGGAACCGCCCATCTCGCAACGCCGCTCACTTACCGTTTCTGTGGAAAATCCCGAAGAAAGTTTTGCTCGATGCGGTTGGAGAAAACCGGAATCCATAATAATGGCTTTATCCTTATGAAACTCACGTTCTTATCCGCCCTCTGCATCACTATGATCGCCAGTTCGGCAGCGGACACACTCCGCTTCATCCCCGCCACCCCCGACAACACCACATTTGCTGACGGCACCGCCTTTTCCCCAAAAGAAGGGGAATGGAAATGGCTACCGGAAGAGGGCAACCAAGGCATCCTCGAATCGTATGGCGATCCTGCAAAAAACGCTCCTCCACTCCTAATTCAAACCAAGGGTCTTGAACCGGGGCGGGACTACGAAGTCTTCGGATTTTTCTGGGCACACGGCTTCGGCGCTGCACCGACTTCACGCGGCAAGCAGCCCCACCACTGGCCTGCGCGGTTTGGGACGAGTTTGGCCACGCTGACAACTTTTGGCGGGCGCATGTCAGGGGATATTCCTTGGATCATTTGTCCGGAATCAAAGATGGGCGTTCGCGCCGGTTATCAAGTGGTGCTCGAAGAGAAAAACCCCATCGTAAAGGATGTGCCAAAGTGGATCACCGCCGTCGAAGATACTCGCTTGGTTCGCGCCCGCCTCGGCATCTCGCGTGCCGACAAAGATGGCACCATCCCCGTGTATGCAGACGATTTTCCTCACAGCAAGTTCACCGGCCTCACAAGGATCGATGGCATTGGACTGCGCTTGCTGCCTGCCGGGGAGCACGACGGCGTTGGCAGTGGCAAACTTGGAAAGCTCCATCTCGCCGTCCGTGCGGGCGACCTTCTGAACATGCGGCGCGAACTCGCGGCTGGTGCGGATGTCAACGCTCTCGATGAGGACGGTGTGACCCCGCTTCTCTATCCGGCTACCGCTGGTGAAATGGACATGGTGCGTGAGTTGCTCAAAGCCGGTGCCAATCCAAATCAACCCGGCCAGTCGATCCCACCACTCACCGGAGC
>JBGSRM010000229.1:0-33472 GCA_041737575.1 Akkermansiaceae bacterium | reverse complement strand
TATTCGACGGCGAGTTTTGGTTCGGAGAGGGTTCCGGTTTCGGGGTTGAAATCGGCGAGGTAGATGCCGTTGGCTCCGGTGCCGATGAAGACGGGTTCGGCGTGGGCTAGGGGGATGGTGAGGAAGGTGAGGAGTAGAAGTTTTTTCATGGGATGTTATTTTCTATACGGGAATATTTAACCGCGAATGGACGCGAATAAACGCGAATTGAAATGTGTTTTTGTGATTTGGTTAGGGGAGGTCGAACCAGTCGAAGAGGTTGGAGAGGTCGATGTCGGGCCATTCGAGCCATGAGAGGTCGATGTCGATGCCGAGGAAGGAGTCGTTGGTGGCGAGGTCGGTGAGGAGTTCGGTTTTCATTTCCACATAATCGCAGTCTTCACCGGCGGCTTCATGGATGGTTTTGAAATCGGAGGGGGAGGAGAACATGCAGTAGGCCCAGCAGATGATGTCGGGCTTGTAGCCGCCATCTTGGGCTGCTTTGCGGATTTGCTCGGGTTTGTAGTATTTCTTTTTGCCGTGTTCGCGGACGAGGCGTTGGCCGACATCGCTGACGAATTTTTTCTTGTCGGCGGGTTTCATTTCGCAGGCGGGCATGGTGGTGGTTGGGTTAGAGGTTTCGATTTGTTCGCGCTTTGCGCTCCTTCATTTCGGAGTCCTTGCGCAAGATGTGCAAGGAGACACGCAGGATGCGTGTGCCCCCCGAAATTTAGCCATCGGGGTCGTCGAGGAGGTCTTGGAGGCGTTGGCGGAGGGAGGGTGGGACGCTGGGGAGCCATGATTCGTCGAGTTGGCCGATTTCGATCATGTCGAGGAGGTGCACCTGATCTTTTCTGCGGTATGAGGTGAGTTTCATTGTGACGAGGGGGAGGAGGTCGATGAGGCGAAAGTCGGGATGGGTGGGGTCGATGTCGGAGACGGCGGGGGATGGTTCGATGGAGTCTTCGTTGACTTTTTCGTCTGCGAAGATGAGGTGGACACCTTCGCGGGCTTTGGCACCGGGGCCGTCGAGGAACATTTCGATGCGGCCTTTTCCGCCGAGGATGGAGACGGTGCGGTGGATGAAGCCAGCCTTTTCCATGGCGGGGACGATGAGTGGCATGTCGGCGCGGCGGACGAGGATGTCCACGTCGCGGGTGTTGCGTACGACGGAGTCATCGACTCTGGAGACCCATGCGGCGACGGCGTTTCCACCGATGACGGCGTATTCGATGTTGGCGGCTTCGAGTGCGCCTGAGGCGCGTTTGAGGCGGTCTTTGACCTTTTCAATTCCTTCGCTCATACGTTCCCATGAGACTGGGCCGATGATCGTTCCTGTCGTCTTCATGTGGGTTTGATACGATAGAATGAAGGAGGGGGCGAGGAGAAATGTTTTAGGGAGAGACGTTGAAGCCGAAGAAGCGGTTGGCGTTGTGGAAGCAGATGTCGGAGACGAGTTTGGAGAGGGTGTCGAAGTCGTCGGGGAGTTCGCCTTTTTCGGCTTCGTTGCCGATGAGGTTGCAGAGGATGCGGCGGAAGTATTCGTGGCGTGGGAAGGAGAGGAAGGAGCGGGAGTCTGTTAGCATTCCGACGAAGCGGGAGAGGAGGCCGCAGTTGGAGAGGGCGTTGAGTTGCATTTCCATGCCTTCTTTTTGGTCGAGGAACCACCAGCCGGAGCCGAACTGGATTTTTCCGGGGATGGTTCCGTCCTGGAAGACTCCGGTCATGGCGGCGAAGAGGTAGTTATCGCGGGGGTTCATGTTGTAGAGAACCATTTTGGGAAGGGCTTGAAGGGAGTTGAGGGCGTCCAGGAAGTAGGCGAGTGCGGGGCCTTGTTGGGTGTCGCCCATGGTGTCGAAGCCGGCATCGGGGCCGATTTTCGAGAACATGAGGGAGTTGGTGTTTCTAACAGGTGTTAGATGGAGTTGTTTTGTCCAGGAGCGGGCGGCATCGAGCTGGCCCGTATAGACGAGGAGGTAGAAGGAGAAGCGTTCCTTGTCTTCCTGAGAGACGGCTTTTCCGGCGCGAGCGCGGTCGAAGATGTCGGAGGCTTGCGCATCGGAGCAGGGGAGGGCGGGGCAGCGGTCGAGGCCGTGGTCGGAGAGTCTGGCACCGGCGGCGTGGAAGTCGTCGTGGCGTTTTTGGAGGGCGGCGAGGAGATCGGAGAGGTGGGAGATGGAGGTGTCGGCGGCTTGTTCGAGGCGGTCGAGCCATTGGTTGAGGAGGTCCGGGCGATCTACCTGGAAGGCTTTGTCGGGGCGGAAGGTGGGGACGACTTTGCAGTTGAGGTCTGATTGGGCGATGGCGAGGTGGTCGTCGAGGGGGTCGGCGGGGTCGTCTGTGGTGCCGACGACGCGGACTTTGAATTTTTCGAGGAGGCCGTGGGTGGAGACTTCGGGTTCGGCGAGTTTTGCGTTGGCGATTTCCCAGATTTCATCGGCGGTATCGGGGGAGAGGAGGGTGTTGATGCCGAAGTATTGGCGGAGCTCCATGTGGACCCAGTGGTGCATGGGGTTGCGGAGGGTGTAGGGGACGGTTTCGGCGAAGGCTTGGAATTTATCGCGAGGGGAGGCGTTGCCGGTGATGCGATCTTCATCGATGCCGTTGGCGCGGAGGAGGCGCCATTTGTAGTGGTCGTATTTGAGCCACATTTCGGCGATGTTTTGCCAGCGGTGGTTGGTGGCGATTTCGGAGGGGGAGAGGTGGTTGTGGTAGTCGATGATGGGGAGAGGGGCGGCGACTTCGTGGAAGAGGCGGCGGGAGGTTTCGGATTGGAGGAAGAAGTTTTCGTTTAGGTAGGACATGGTGATATAATTAGAAATTTAACCGCGAATGAACGCGAATGAACGCGAATGGGTTTTTGGTTTGAGATGGATGAGAGTTGGTTGGAGGGGAGTTGTTTCTTTTATTTTGAGGGGATGCAGGTTCTGAGGGGGGAGGTTGAGACGGTTGCGGTGAGGGTGCGAAAGAGTGATAGGAGGGGAACAATATGCTTCATTTGCGGTTATGATTTAGGAGATACTGGGAATAGCAATTTGAAAAATCGGAGATGTGGGGTGGGGATGTGAGTTTGTGGTATGTGGGTGATGAAAAGGACGGCGGATTCTGATCCGCCGCTCTCGGCTTCCATCCCATCCTCCTCCAAATCCAATCCCGAATCCCACTGAGTTTTTCCTTCCCGCCCGGTTTCCTCTCCTCCTTGCGGCTATAGCCATGGAAAATGGTTTCCTATCCCGTGTTGATCTCTGATACTCGCCGTATGGAAATCCTAGAAGTCATCTCGACGATCAACCGGATGCAGGCCGCCGGTGTGATCGAGGGCTACGCGATCGGCGGCGCGGTTGGGGCGACGTTCCATCTGGAGCCGGTGTCCACGCTGGATGTGGATATTTTCGTGTCCTTCAAACGGGAAAGCGGTTCGCTGCTGATCAGCCCGCAGGCGATCTTCGATTATCTTGCGTCCGTTGGCTGTAGGATGGAGGGAGAATACGTAATGATAGGCGGATGGCCCGTCCAGTTCTTGCCGCCAACCGGCCCCCTCGTCGAGGAGGCTTTGGAGCAGGCGCTTGTCATGCAGGTTGGGGAAGCAACAACCCGCGTTTTTTCCGCCGAGCATCTGGCTGCCATCGCTCTCCAGGTGGGGCGGGGGAAGGACAAGGCAAGGCTGCTCCAGTTCATCGAGGCGGGGGTGCTGGACGCGGACGCTTTCCAAGCTATCATAGAGCGACACCAGCTTACCGGGGCGTGGCAATCCTTTACACGGCTGTTCCTTTCCGATTCACAATGACCTTCGATCTCCAGAAGATATTAGAAAGCAAGCGCGCCCACCGGCGCGATCTCGCTTCACGCGGCATCATGGAGAAGCTCGCCATGCTTGATGCGATGCGGGAACGGGCGGTGGCCCTGCGGTCTGCCGTGCCGGCTGATACGGTAGGCCCGGATTCTTCCGTGCTCCGGGAGGATAGCCCGCCTTACCGCACCTCTTCCCGCACGGAACTGTGATTCTCACCCTCACACCCCGCCCACCCAGTATCGCTTAAAATGGAGAATGACGGCTGTTGCGCCAACCCCAATCGGGGTTGTGTATTTCAGCGCGGGGTTGCCGGAGAGCAACGGAGGCTACCCCGGATCTATGCGGCAAAGATTGCAACCCCAACCGGGGTTGTGTCCAAGCCGTCACCTTCCCCGCGCATGGACGCAACACCTTTGGCGTTGGCAGATCCTTCGGGCGGCTACCCGGGGTAGGCTCCGCAAAGCTGCGCCAACCCCGGGCTGAATTACGCAAGCCCGTTGGGCTAGGGAGAAGCGATTCCGGCGCCACCTCTATCCATCATTTCAGATTTTCCGAAACACTCGCGGAGCCATCTTGGCAACATCATCGCCATGCCCGACGGCCGGCTCGCACCCATCGACCTCCGCGTCCAGCCACTGACCCCGACTCTGGCGGAGATCGTGAAAAAGCTCTGTGGTCACCCGTTTTGATGGCTCATGTACGAAAAATCTACGGAGATGGAAATCCATCCTGCTACCCGTCTGATTTCAGAATTTCAGTGTCTCAGTTTTTCAGATTTACTCGGAATCCCGCCTCCATCCCATCCATGGAATGAGGAAATATTGAACCGCGAAGGCGCAAAGACGCAAAGTTTCCTGGATTGTTTTGGACCATGAAATGAAATTACTTCGCGCCGTTGCGCCTTCGCGGTTCAAAGCTCTTTTCCGGCAGAGGCGCTTCCAACCCACGGCTTTTGTCCTTCCCGCTTGGCCGCAGGCGGGTAAAACTGCGTTTGCCAATGTCCGCCCATGAATGCCGTAGAGACCGCCGTTTCCGCTCGCGCGGAGAAAGGCAGCGGTCACCACGAAGGCCCCGGAAGCTCCGAAGCCATCGGCACCCTCCTCAACCCGGCCAACGACTCCGTCACCCGACTCTCCTCCCTCTTTCACAACCGCTTTGCAGCGAGCCCGACAAAGTCCACGCTTGGAAACAGGTCTCCCGCATTGAACTCGCCCCGAGGAAGAAACAAGCCCCGGCTCCCGCCCCCCCGCCGGAGCCCGTTGCTTGCGCAGTCCATCAAAGCCGGGTGTCCTTGATCCCTCTAGAACATCCGCCCTTTATTTCTCATCTTCGCCCAAGCCCAATGATCCTAATCATGCGACTGGATCAAAAAATTCGACAACTTTTTCTCTCCAGCTATCCTTGTGTGAACAACCAAACGAAACATGGGTAAGAGTCTTCGAGCCATCAAGATGAACTGAATTTCCAAGGGATGGGAAGCTGGACTGGTAGTCAGCAAATTTCCGACAGCCACGATGATATTTGCCGATGGACAAAAACAAATGCAGAGAGGCTCATTAGGGAAATTCTCGGATGGAGCGATGCTTGGTACCCGAAATACATCGAGGGAAAAATCTCTGAGATCCTCGAAAGAAAGATCGGACTCCTTTCGAAAATCAAAGAACCAAAGTCGATTTCTGGCGACGCACTATTTACCCTCGACACCCTGATTGCGAACGCACCAGACAGTGATTCGTCACATTCATTACGTTTGGATGAATCGGAGTCGGAAATCGAAGAGGATCTTCACAGGCTTTCGGAAATCGATAACCCACCAGTCAAAAAACTAATTGTCGAGGCCAGCCGCGAGAAATCGATTCACTTTGATCCCCGAAGACGGCAAGATCCAAGTGCGTATTTCGATGTTTATGCCTCGGTGAACTGGAACCAACTGCATATTAAAGAGGATAAAAGCCTTCTCAAAAGATATTGTTGGGCAGATTTTGTAGGGGCGGAAACCGGAAGAGAGTTTATTTTCGAAATTAAACCAGTGGTCTACAGAAGTGAGCTGTTTCAACAGTTGAGCCGCTATCGCAGCATTTGGAGGGCGGCCAAGATAGTCGTTGTTTCTCCTGATGTCCGGTTTGTTGATGAAATACTTGATGAAGGATACGGTTTCATTCCGTTTCCTCATGGGGATATATCATTGCCAGAAAAATTTTGATAGTTCCGCAACATCTTAAGTGCCTCTTCGTGTCTACACCTGCCTTTATCTTTGTCAGACTGGAACTCATGGCACGGTGGTGCCGCAGCTTCTTGCCCCATCACAACCAGCAAACCATAGGAGTCCACCTGTGCGTCATTTTTTGGTTAGCATGTCCTTGATGGTGCCGTCGGCGGGGGGGCAAGGAGTGGCGGAATTCTACCGCCAGATAAGCACCGGGAAATGACTGAGGATGTGTGCTGGGGTTGCTGGGCGGAAGGATTCCGCCCCTCCTTGGGGGGCTACTCCAGGATGACAAGCAGGTCATCCGAGTCCACCTGTACGCCTTTTTTGACGAGGGTGTTCTTGATGGTTCCCTCCACGGGTGCGGAGGCGGTGGTGAGTATTTTAAAGCCTCGATGACGACGAGCTTGTTGCAAGGAGTGGCGGAATTCTTCCGACAGCAACCCCAGCCATTTCCCTGTTCTTATCTGGCGGAAGAATTCCGCCACTCCTTGCTTGATTCTGAAATGGCGAAGGCATAGGCAGAAACCATGCGCTTTTTCAGCGATTTCGCAGAGACGGTTGTGACTCGCAACCGCCTCCCGCACTGGCAGCAGGAAGCGGCCACCTACTTCGTCACATGGCGGCTCAATGACTCCATACCAAAAGAATTGTCAGACGAATGGAGGCATGAGCGGGACGAATGGGTGAGGCTGCATCCCCCTCCCATGACGGAAGAACAGGAGGCGGAATTCCACCGTTTGTTCTCCACGCGAATGGATCAGCTGATGGACGCGGGTTACGGCGAATGTGTCCTGCGCACATCGGAATGCCGGGAGGCCCTTGCCACCTGCCTGCGGATGTTCGATGGAGACCGTTTCCTCATGCACTCATGGGTGGTGATGCCGAACCATGTCCATGTCCTTTTTTCCATCGCTGAGAGGCAGACGCTCGAGAAGACCGTCGGAGGATGGAAGAGATATTCCGCGAAGGATATCAACTCGCTTCTCGGGAAGGAAGGCGCGCTTTGGCAAAAGGACTATTTCGACAGGATGATACGGGACTGGGATCACATTTTCCGGGTGGCGAGATACATCAGGAGAAATCCAGCGAAGGCGGGGTTGCGGGAAGATGAATACTCACTGTATGAAGCGGATTGGGTGAGGAAGATGCTGGGGTAGCATAAGGAGCGGCGGAATTCTTCCGGGAGATAAGCACCGGAATGTTGGGCGGAAGGATTCCGCCCCTCCTTGGGGGGCTACTCCAGGATGACAAGCAGGTCATCCGAGTCCACCTGTACGCCTTTTTTGACGAGGATTTCCTTGATGGTCCCGTCCACGGGGGCGGAGACGGTGGTGAGCATTTTCATGGCTTCGAGGAGGATGAGTTTGTCGCCTGCTTTGACTTCGGTGCCGGGGGAGACGGCGATTTCTGTGACCATGCCGGGGAGGGGGGCGCAGATGTGGGAGGGGTTGTTGGGGTCGCCTTTGGTGCGGGTGGATGTGGTGGCGGCGGCGAGGGATTTATCGATGACGACGGATTCTCGGGGCATTCCGTTCAGTTCGAAGAAGAGGGTGCGGCGGCCTTCGTTATCGGCTTCACCGATGGAGATGAGTTTGATGATGAGGATTTTTCCGGGGTCGATTTCGACTTCGATTTCTTCGCCGATTTGGAGGCCGTAGAAGAAGGCGGGGGTGGGGAGGACGCTGAGGTCGTCGTACTTTGTTCGGGAAGTTTGAAAGTCTTTGTAGACGCCGGGATACATGAGGTGGCTGTAGATGGCGTCGGATGATTGATTATCCGACTTCGCCAAGGCTACGACGGACAGGTTGATTATTGGAGATTGAATATTTAGGGATTTGGCGACTTCGTCGAAGTTGATGGGTTCGGCGAGTTCGCCGGGGCGTTTGGTGGTGGCTTTGCGGTTGGGGCCTAGGACGACTTTTTGGACGTCGGCGGGCCAGCCGCCGTCGGGTTGGCCGAGGCCGCCGGAGAGCATGTCGATGACGGATTCCGGGAAGTCGATGGAGCCGGGTTTTATTTTTGTGACGTCGGATGCCTTGATGCCGCGGGTGACGAGGAACATGCACATGTCGCCGACGACTTTGGAGGAGGGGGTGACTTTGATGATGTCGCCGAAGAGTTGGTTGACTTCGGCGTAGGTGCGGGCGATTTCGCGCCAGCGGTGGCCGAGGCCCATGGCGTTGGCTTGTTCGCGGAGGTTGGTGTATTGGCCGCCGGGCATTTCGTGTTCGTAAACTTCAGCGGTGCCGGCGCGGGGGGCGGAGTCGAAAGGTTTGTAGAAGGTGAGGACGTGTTCCCAGTAGTCGGGATGTCGTTGAGGGCGTCGAGGTCGAGGCCCGGGTCTTGCTCGGAGGAGGCGAGGGCGGCGCAGACCGAGTTGAGGTTTGGCTGGGAGGTGGAGCCAGACATGGAGGCGATGGCTAGGTCTGCGATGTCGACGCCAGCGCGGGATGCGGCGATGACCGAGGCGGCGTTGAGGCCGGAGGTGTCGTGGGTGTGGAAGTGGATGGGGATACCGATTTCTTGTTTTAGGGCGTGAACGAGGTTGTAGGCGGCTTGAGGTTTGCAGAGGCCGGCCATGTCCTTGATGCAGAGGATGTGGGCACCCATTTTTTCGAGCTCTTTGGCCTTTTTGATATAGTAGTTGAGGTCGTATTTGGTGCGGGAGGGGTTGAGGATATCGCCGGAGTAGCAGACGGCGGCTTCGCAGATGGGTTTGCCGTGTTCGCGGACGGCTTCCATGGCGACTTGCATGTTGGGGAGGTAGTTGAGGGAGTCGAAGATGCGGAAGATGTCCATGCCGGAGTTGGCGGCGTGGTTGATGAATCCGGTGACGACGTTGTCGGGATAATTGGAGTATCCGACGGCATTCGATCCACGGAATAGCATCTGGAAGAGGATGTTAGGAACTTTTTCACGAAGATTCCGTAATCGCTCCCAGGGGCATTCGTTGAGGAAGCGCATGGCGGTGTCGAAGGTGGCGCCGCCCCACATTTCGAGTGAGAAGAGCTCGGGGGTGCGGGCGGAGTATGCGCTGGCGATTTTGAGCATGTCGTGGGTCCTCATGCGGGTGGCGATGAGGGATTGGTGGGCGTCGCGGAGGGTGGTATCGGTGATGAGGAGGCGTTTTTGGTCGAGGATCCAGCGGGTGAATTTTTCGGGACCGAGGTCTTTCAGCAGGATTGCTGATTGTTGATTGATGATTGTTGATTTTTGATTGGAAGAGGGGGTGGGGGCTGGGGGAAGGATGGAGGTAGGGCGGTAGCCTTTGGTGTGGGGGTTTCCGTTGACGGTGATTTCTGAGAGGTAGGCGAGAGTTCTGGTGGCGCGGTCGCGACGGCGGGAGAATTTGAAGAGTTCGGTTTTGGTATCGATGAGTTTGGTGTGGGCGAGGCCGGCGCGGAACGTTTCGTCAGCGATGACGTTTTCGAGGAAGGGGATGTTGGTTTTGACGCCGCGGATGCGGAATTCGCGGAGGGCGCGGTCCATGCGTTGGCAGGCGGTGGGGAAGTCGCGGCCTTGTGCGGTGAGTTTGACGAGCATGGAATCGTAGAATGGGGTGACGACGGAGCCGGCATCGCCTGAGGCGGCGTCGAGGCGGATTCCGAAGCCTGCGGCGGAGCGGTAGTTGAGGATGCGGCCGTAGTCCGGGGCGAAGTTTTTTTCAGGATCTTCTGTGGTGATGCGGCATTGGATGGCGTAGCCGATGCAGGGGATTTTTTCTTGAGGGGGGATGGCGATTTCATCGCTGAATAGGCTGTGGCCTTGGGCGACGAGGATTTGAGAGCGGACGAGGTCGATGCCGGTGACGCATTCGGTGACGGTGTGTTCGACTTGGATGCGGGGGTTCATTTCGATGAAGAACCAGTCATTTTTATCCATGTCGTAGAGGAATTCGACGGTTCCGGCGTTGTTGTAGCCGATGCCTGAGGCGAGTTTGACGGCGGCGTCGCAGAGTTCTTTGCGGACTTTGGGGTCGAGGTTGATGGCGGGTGCGACTTCGACGACTTTTTGGTAGCGGCGTTGGACGGAGCAGTCGCGTTCGTGGAGGTGGACGACGTTGTTGTGTTGGTCGCCGAGGATTTGGACTTCGATGTGTTTGGCGCGTTGGATGTATCGTTCGAGGAAGACGGCGGGGTTTCCGAAGGCGTTTTGAGCTTCTGTTTGGGCTTCTGCGAGGAGGCCCGGGAGTTGGGAGGGTTTTTCCACGACGCGCATTCCGCGGCCGCCGCCACCGAAGGCTGCTTTGATGATGAGGGGGAAGCCGATTTCGTGGGCGACGGCAAGGGCGACGTCGGGGTCTGTGAGTGGTTCTTCGGTGCCGGAGAGGGTGGGGACGTTGTATTTTTGAGCGAGGGAGCGGGCAGCGGTTTTGTCGCCCATGTTTTCGAGGAGGTCTGGGGAGGGGCCGATGAAGATGATGCCTTCGCGGGCGCAGGCGCGGGCGAAGGCGGGGTTTTCCGAGAGGAAGCCGTAGCCTGGGTGGATCATGGAGACGCCTTTGGCTTTGGCGAGTTTGACGATGCCTTCGTAGTCGAGGTAGGCACCGACGGGGCCTTTGGAGGAGTCGAGTTGGTATGCTTCGTCGGCTTTGAAGCGGTGGATGGAGAAGCGGTCTTCTTCTGCGAAGATGGAGACGGTGCGGAGGCCGAGTTCGGAGGCGGCGCGGAAGATGCGGATGGCGATTTCGCCGCGATTGGCAGCGAGGATTTTTAGGGGTTTGGTTGGGTTTGAAGGCATGGGGGTGATTCAAAACGCAGGAGGCTTAGAATCAAAGCGGAAATTGAGATCGGGTGATTTATGTTAGAATCCCAAGTTAGACGCTCGGGAATTCGATTTTTGAACCACGGAATGCACGGAATACACGGAATGAAGAAGAAATTTAGGTTTCGTTCTTTTTGTGATTTTTGACCACAGAATACAGAGATTTTTGAATGACTACATTTTGAAGTCTTCGCCGAGGTAGTATTTGCGGGCGATGGGGTCGTTGACGAGTTCGTGGGAGGGGCCTTCGAGGATGACGCGGCCGTCGTGGATGAGGAAGGCGCGGTCTGTGATGGAGAGGGTTTCGCGGACGGAGTGGTCTGTGATGAGGATGGCGAGGCCGTCGTTTTCGCGGAGTTCGCGGACGATGCGTTGGATGTCTTCGACGGCGATGGGGTCGATGCCTGCGAAGGGTTCGTCGAGCATGAGGACTTTGGGGTCGGAGCAGAGTGCGCGGGCGATGGCGAGGCGGCGTTTTTCACCGCCGGAGAGGGTGATGGCGAGGGATTTCGAGAGTTTGGTGATGTGGAAGCGTTCGAGGAGTTCTTCGGCGCGTTCTTTTTGTTGTTTGCGGGAGAGGTTGGGGCGGGTTTCGAGGATGGCGCGGAGGTTGTCGATGACGGAGAGTTTGCGGAAGACGGATTCTTCCTGGGGGAGGTAGCCGAGGCCGAGTCTGGCGCGGCGGTGCATGGGGAGTTTTGAGATGTCGTTTCCGTGGAGGTGGACGGAGCCTTGCTCGGCGGGGATGAGGCCGGCGATCATGTAGAAGGAGGTGGTTTTTCCGGCGCCGTTGGGGCCGAGGAGGCCGACGATTTCCCTGGGTTTGACGGTGATGGATACGCCATCGACGACGGCGCGTCCGCCGTAGGTTTTGCGGAGGTCTTGGGCGGAGAGGACGGCGTTTTGGGTGGTTTTGGAGGTTGAGCCGGGGTCGTGGGTCATAAGGTAAAAGCTGAAATACTGAAAAGCTGAAAAGCTGAAATTGTTATCAGTTGTTTAGGTTTAGGTTTCCGCGCATTTCCCAGTTTCCTTTGGTGGTGAAGGAGCCGTCTGTTAGAAGGCGGAGGGTTAGGTTAGGTTGTTTTGCAAGGGCGACGAAGTTGCCTTGTTTGACCCAGGGGAAACCGTCACTGATGAGGATTTCGCCTTTTTTTACGTCGTAGGTGAGGATGGCGCCGCTGGCTTCGACGGGTTCTTTGCCGTTGACGCCTTTTTGGAGGATGCGGACGGCACCGGTTGCGACGATTTTGCGGACGTCGCCGAAGTTTGCTTTTGGGCCGAGGCCTGGTTCCTTATCTTTTTCTATATTGGGGTCGGCTTTTTCGGGTTCTTTTTTATCGAAGAAGATTTTGAGTTCGTTGGCACCGGTGAGGGTGAAGCGGGGGTCTTTGACGGTGACGTTTTTGAGGTAAACGAGGATGCCTTCCTCAGCGTCGAAATACATGCCGCCGTCGCAGTTGATGACGGTGGCGTTGGGGTCGGGTTCGACTTTGAGGGGTTCCGGGGGAGGGACTTCGGCTGGGTCGTTCTGGATGGTTTCTATTTTACTGGATTTGATGAAGGAGTTGGCGAGGTCGAAGGCTGCCTTGGCGGATTCTTTGTCTTCGTCGAGTTGGGATTGGGCGGACTCGTTGGCGACGGTGACTTTGGGGGAGATGGATTCGGCTTCGGCGTGGATGGCTGCGATTTCTTCGTCGGTTAAGAAAGCGGGTGGTGCTGCGAAGGAGGAGGGGGCGAGGCAGAGGAGGAGGAGTGCGGATTGGTGGAGAGGATTTTTTTTCATGGAGGTGGATTTGTCTGTGGGGTTGAGCCAGGTGGTGGCGGGGCCGATGAGGAAGCCTTTGCCGGTTTGGAAAGCATAGATCAGGCCGCTGCCTTGGGCAACGAGGTTGTCGTTGGTGATTTCGACTTTTTCGGTGGCGCGGAGGAGTGAGGTGTTTTGATCGAAGGTGGCGTTTTTGAGTTTCACGAAGCCGCGTTGGGTGCGGTCGGGGCGGAAGAAGCGGATGAGGACGTTTTCGCCGCGGATGCGGTCGGCATCGATGAGGGTCATGGTTTCGGCTTTGAGGTCGCCGACGAGTTTGCGATTTTTGTCGTAGCGTGGGAGGAGGACGCCTTTGAGCACGCTGCCGTCAGGGAGGAGGGAGATGGGATTTTTTTTATCCTGGGCGTCGGGAGGCTCGGCAAGGAGGATGCCGGTAGCGAGCAGGAGGATGGAGAGGCGCAGGGTCAATTTGTTGTAATATTTTCAGGACTCTAACGGATGAATTTTGAGAGACAATGCGAATGTGGGGGATGATTTTTGGAGAATGGGGTGGGGGTGATCGGGTTTTGGGAAGTTTAGGTGGGTGTGGACAAGGTGGATTCGATGGGGTAGGAGGTGTGGGAAGTGTTGATTGCAAGTGGTAAGGGAATCAAGAAAGAGCCGCATGTTTTTTTTGCGGTGATGGTGAGTGGCTTGATGGCGTTGGGGTTGGCAGGTGGTTTGGAGTTTATTGGGGTGATGGGTGTTTTGAACGGTTGGCTGATGGCGTTGATGGGTGGGACGGGTTTGGCGGTGCCGGAACGGGTTTTGGGGTGGGAGGTGGTGTGGATGGGTGCGGTTTTGTTATCGTTTTTGCTGGCAGCGGTTATTATGAATGTGGCCGGGATGTGGCGGCGGTTGTTGGTTTGGGTGGTGACGGTGGTTTTGACGATTTTTTGGGTTCCGGTGTTGTGGTTGGCGGCGCATAAGCCGGAAATCGGTGTGGCGGTGGTGGTTGTTATATGGTCAGGATTTTGCGCGATGGTGTATGCGACGAATCATGTGATGCCTGCGGATCGATTGGTGATGAAGAAGGGAGGGGATGATGGCGAGGGCTGATTATCCGGAGGCGGTGAAGAATTTGGTAGGAGAGCTGAAGCGGTTGCCGGGTGTGGGGCCGCGGAGCGCGGAGAGGATGGCGGTGTGGTTGCTGCAGAACGGGAAGGCGGATCCTTTGGCTCTTTCGGGGGCGCTTGTGGCCGCGCATGAGGAGGTTATCGCGTGTCCGGTTTGTGGATTTTTCGCTACACGGGATTTATGTTCCATTTGTGGGGATGTGCGGAGGGATGAAACCGTGTTGTGTGTGGTGGAGCAGGCGACGGATGTTTTGCCGTTGGAGCGGTCGGGTGCTTTCAAGGGGAGGTATCATTGTTTAGGAGGGAAGCTGTCGCCGTTGGATCGGGTGATGCCGGAGGATTTGAAAATTGAGGAGTTGAGGAGGAGGGTGGAGGCGAATCCGGGGATGGAGTTGATTTTGGCATTGGGAGCGGATGTGGAGGGTGAGGCGACATCTAATTATTTGGCGGATTTATTGCGGGGGAAGGTAAGCAAGATGACGAGGATCGCGCAGGGTTTGCCAGCAGGTGGAGGGTTGGAACATGCGGATGAACTGACTTTGATACGAGCTTTGCAGGGGCGTAGGGATTTTTGAGGGCTTGCTTAGTTTGTTCGGGTGGATAGCCTATCCGCGATGAATTTTAAATTTCTTATCCTAGGCATGTTGATGGTGGTGTGTGGAGTAATTCCTGCGGCTGCGATTCCGAACTCGATAGATCCTTTGCTGAAGATGCCGGAGAACTGGAATTTGACTGTGGAAGAGTTTGAGAAGGCTTACACGAAGGATGGGAACAAGCTTTTTGCGTGGCTTACGGCTGATAAAACGCGGGCGAAGCTGAGTAGGAAGCTTTATGGTAACGTGGAGATTGATCTAACAGCTTTTGATGGTGAGGTGAAGACGCAGGAGGTGATCGTTGATTTTGCAGACGGGAAGCTGAATTTGGTTTCCGTATCGATCTACAATCGTGCGGACAGTGGTGAGATCACGGTTGAGGAACTAGATGGGCGGTTCAAGGCGACGGGGAAGGCGATCGGAGAGATGATGAAATCGCCGCCACGAAGGAGGGCTGCGGACTCCAAGAATGGTTTGCTGACCGAGGGGTATGGCTGGTATTCTCCGGAGATAGGCGTTGGATTGTTGGAGCATAATGAGGGGGCGTTGGCAAAGGCGGACCGCGAGTTTTTGAGGTTACGAATTGCCAGACCTAAAGCGAGCGGATCACTTGCGGCGTCTCTCACACATACGCGCGGTGGAGCAGCGGCGAGATTGGGAGATTTACCTGAGAATGTGGTGAAGGAAGATAACGGGGATGTTTATATTACGAAACTGCCGATGGTTGACCAGGGGGATAAGGGATATTGTGTGGTGGCGACTGTTCAGCGAGTTTTTGAGTATTACGGCATCGGTGCCGATATGCATCAGATCGCGCAGATCGCAGAAGCAGATCCCGAGCGAGGAACCAGTTCGCTCATGATGGCAAAAGAGTTGGACAAGATTGATTTTCGCTTCAAGACACGTCTGGATACGATTGGTATGGGCGAGCCGATGAATTTGACGGAGGTGATTGTGAAAAAGGGGGAGTATTTTGTAGGGAAGCCGGTGGATGAGCGTAAGTTCATGAAGGAGGTCCGATCGAATGTGGATAGCGGTTTGCCGTTGTTGTGGACGTTGATGTTAGGAATGTATCCTGAGGTGCCACAGCTATCACCCCAGACATCCGGCGGGCATATGCGGATGATCATTGGTTATAATGACAAGACGGAGGAGATCATTTTTTCTGATTCATGGGGTGCGGGGCATGAATCGAAAAGGATGAAAATGTCTCATGCCTATGGAGCTTCGACAGGGTTGTTTGTTTTGAAGCCTACCGTGCATTGATGGGGGAATCATTCTAATTCTTGTATCAGGCTGATTCGCTGTTAAGTAAATTTCAGGGAATTCGACTAACAAAAGATGTGTCGTGTTTCCGTAACTTGCGACACTCGTGAAACACCACTCTATCGAAGACCTGATGCAGCATTCCGATACACTATATCGTTACGCCCTCACGCGTGTGAAAGACCATCATACGGCTGAGGATCTTGTTCAGGACTGTCTCTCAGCCGCCTGGCAGCGCATCGATACCTTTGATTCCCGGTCAGCTCTCCATACCTGGTTGATCGGGATCATGAAATTCAAAGTCATCGATCACTACCGGAAATCAAAACGCACACCCACCGATCAGACAAATGATCCCGCCGAGAATCATGATCCGCTGGATCGTGTTTTTGATGCCCATGGGTCATGGAAAATAGATCCTAATCATGGATTGGAGTTGCTGACGCGTGCCCCGGATGAAATTGCCACGCAAAACGAATTGATGGCATGGGTGCGTGCCTGTCTCGATAAACTCCCCGAGCGCCTGCGGATTCTTTTCACCCTCCGCGAAGTTGACGGGCTGGATGTTTCTTCGGCAGCATCTGCTGCTGGGGTGACAACTGGCAGCGCGGCCGTGCTACTCACCCGCTCCAGACAGCGCATGCGCATCTGCCTTCAGGAAAACGGAATCCAGCCATGAAGTCGGATTCATCACTTCCATCGCTCAGCTATAGACTAATACACGTCTTGGTTGGCCCCTTCTTCAATATTCTCGGTTTGTCGTGCCGAAGCGCATGCGAGCTCTGCTCCGCGCAAATGGATCGCCCATTGAGCACCTCTGAGAAAATCCGCTTGCGTATGCACCTCGCGATGTGCGGCATCTGCCGACATCTTCCCGCACAGTTCCAAGGCTTGCGTAAACTTGTAAAAGCCGCGTGCCAAAATGAAAAAGATGAGGAACACCAGACACCCGATACCTTGCCCGAAGAAACCAAAGTGCGGATTCATGATCATCTGAAAAATCCGGATCACCGCTAAATGTACTACGAGTGTTAAGACTTTCAACACACCCAGCGACTCATTTCCGTCAATTACAATCATGATACCGCCATCCACCACCTCCGCCGAGTCCGCCACCCGCGAGCGTTACGCTGCCGCCGCCGCCCAATCGGAAGCCGCCCTTTGCTGTCCTGTTGATTACGACCCACAATATCTCAAGGCGATCCCCACTGAAGTGATTGAGAAAGACTATGGTTGCGGCGATCCCTCGAAACACCTTCACCCCGGCGAAACCGTGCTCGACCTTGGTTCCGGCACAGGGAAAATCTGCTTCATTGCCTCTCAAGTTGTCGGCCCTCACGGCAAGGTGATCGGTGTGGACATGACTGATGACATGTTAGAAGTCGCCCGCCGCAACGCGCCCATCGTCGCTGCAAACATCGGTCATGCGAATGTCGAGTTCCGAAAAGGACGTATCCAAGACCTCGCGCTTGATCTCGAAATCCTCGACCAGGAATTGCGCAAACATCCCATCGCCGATGCGAATGCCTTTCTCGCCGCCGATGCCCTCGCTGCGGACTTGCGGATCAAGCACCCACTGATCGCGAGTGACAGCATCGATGTTGTCGTTTCCAACTGCGTATTGAATCTCGTCGAGACCCATCTCAAGCGACAACTCTTCGAGGAGATTTTCCGCGTTTTGAAAAAGGGCGGACGCGCCGTCATTTCCGACATCGTATCCGACGAGGAAATCCCCCTCCACCTGCAAAACGATCCTTACCTCTGGAGCGGGTGCATCAGCGGAGCCTACACCGAAGAAGGTTTTCTCAAAGCCTTTGAAGAAGCGGGTTTCTATGGCATCGAGATACTCAAGCGCGATGAAGCACCGTGGCAAACCGTGGAAGGCATCGAGTTCCGCTCGGTGACCATCCAGGCGTGGAAAGGAAAACAAGGGTCATGTTTCGAACGCAACCAGGCCGTCATTTATAAAGGTCCTTTCAAAAAAGTCCTCGATGACGATGGTCATGCCATGGAGCGAGGAAAGAGATACGCTGTCTGCGACAAAACATTTTCACTCTATCAAAAGGCTCCCTACCATGAACACTTTTCCTTCGTTGAGCCCCTGACAGAAATCCCTCTTTCAGAGGCGCAGCCTTTTAACTGCGCCGCCTCCGCGCTTCGCCATCCAAAGGAAACCAAAGGCCAAGACTACAATGCCACCACAGTTCCGGCGCAGTGCTGCGATGGAGGGAGTTGCTGCTAACATTTTCCGCCCAACGCATGAATCCTCCGAAATGGTTTGTAGGTGAATTGATCGGCACATTCCTGTTGGTCTTTTTCGGTTGTGGCTCAGTGGCCAGTGCCGTTACCTCTGGGGCGTTAGTGGGACTGTTTCAAGTAGCGATCGTGTGGGGGCTAGGTATTGCTACGGCCATTTACCTCACGGGTTCGCTCAGTGGTGCCCATTTGAATCCTGCGGTCACGATTGCCATGGCAGTCTATCGGAAATTCCCCAAAGCCCGAGTTTTACCCTACATCGCCGTGCAAATGTTAGGAGCTTTCCTCGCTGCGGCAGTGCTTTATTTGATCTTTTCTGCTCCGCTAAAAAACTTCGAGGACAAGAACGAAATCACACGAGGCACAGCAGGCAGCGAGGCTAGCGCGAAGGTCTTCGGGGAATACTTTCCGAATCCCGGCACAGCGGGACTTACCCCGGAATCAGGAAAATTAGTCACCCACGCTTCTGCCATAGCTGCGGAAGTCATCGGCACTGCGATTTTGCTGCTCGTGATTTTCTGCGTAACTGACCCGAAAAATCCCGGCATGCCGCCCGTGCTCATCGCTCCCACTATCGGGCTTACCGTGACCTCGCTGATATGTTTGTTAGGCCCACTGACCATGGCCTGCTTCAATCCCGCACGCGACCTTGCGCCGAGAATTTTTTCATCACTCGTCGGCTGGGGGAAAGTCCCGTTCACCACAAATGGCATTGGCTGGCTCACCGTCTACATTCTCGCCCCGATTCTCGGTGCATTACTAGGTGGCCTTATTTACATAAAACTCCTCAAGCCAGGATACTCTGAAATTTCCTCATGAATGCTTTCCAGGAAAAACTCCACTCCCACGGCGTCCCGCTCGTTCGTGGACAGTTCGAGACATTGCAAATCAACGTCGGTCGGAAGTGCAACCAGACCTGCACCCATTGCCACGTCGATGCCGGGCCGACACGCACGGAAATGATGGATGAGGCGACCGCTCACAAGGTCGGTGCATGGATACGCGAGCATCGTCCCAAGGTCGTCGATATCACGGGCGGTGCTCCGGAGATTTCCGAGTTTTTCAACTACTTCGTCGAAATCGCCCGCTCTGTCGGGGCACACGTCATCGACCGCAACAACCTCACCATCATCGAGACTAAAAAATACGGTTATCTCCCTGAGTTTCTCGCGAAGCATCAAGTCGAAGTCGTAGCTTCCCTTCCTTGTTACTCGGCGGAAAACGTGAATGCGCAACGCGGTGACGGAGTTTTCGATAAAAGCATCTCTGCTCTGAAGAAGCTCAACGCCGTTGGCTACGGTACCGAGCTTCCGCTCACGCTTGTCTTCAATCCCTTCGGCGCGAAACTCCCGCCGGATCAGGATGAGTTGGAGGCAGACTACAAACGTGAGCTGAAAAAACACTTTGGCATCGTCTTCACCCGGCTTTTCGCGATTACCAATCTACCCATTGCCCGTTTCGCGAGCGATTTACGTGAACAAGGACAGTGGGACTATTACAACCAGCTCCTTATCGACCATTTCAACCCCGCCACCGTGGAAGGTCTAATGTGCCGTAGCACCATCAATATCGGTTATGAAGGGGAGGTCTTCGACTGTGACTTCAACCAAATGCTGCGCATGCAACAACGCGCGGAGGGCAAGCCCCTTTACCTCTGGGATGTCACCCCGGGATCCATGGCAGACCAGCCCATTCTCACCGCCAACCATTGCTTTGGCTGCACAGCGGGTGCGGGAAGCAGTTGCACCGGTGCGTTGGAAAGCCAGTAAGTTGCTGGTGGGTTGTTAGCGACCATTATGAATCGGAATAATCCGAGCAAGAATATATCCTCATCCAATAACTTGAAAAATCTGCGGAGTTTGAAAAAATTGTCTTACTAACAAATATGAAACCTGAACGAGACATTGAGAAGATTTATCCTAAAGAGGAATTCGTGGCCAAGCTGCGCCGCTTGGCGGACTGCATAGAATCCGGCGAGCAATTTGAAATTCAGATAGCAGGAGAGAGGATATACACACCGGTTCGTGCGATATACAGCATCGAGCATGAACGTGAAGGCGGCTCTCAGGAAATCGAGTTCCAGATCAAATGGGACGATTGAGTCGATCAGGGTCGCTCTAACAAGATGTGCAGCACATTGTCCACGAATGCGGGATCGGCGGTCATCCCCACGTGGTCGGTGAAGACGAAGTAGGATGCGGTCCACGGGATCGGGCTAGAGAGCTTTTGCGCGGCTTGATTGGGTTTTCTCAAGTCACGCAGGACTGATGCCCGTGTGACCGACTCGTCACCGGCGACCCAATCGATGATCTGAATTTCACCATCGGCGGAAACCTGGATTCGGCTGCCGGTTTTCACTGCGTCTCCAGCGAAGCTGTAAAGTTCAAGACCACTGGGCGGGCGGGACGGGCGATTGATCGCCCGGTGAAAGTCACGAGCATTCCGTAACAGTTTCGACAGATGTCCGTGCGCCTTTTGTCGGCGCTCGGCGGGATCCGGTGTATCAGGCATGAGTGCTGCCAAATCATCCGTGTAATCCGGATTGAGCAAGCCCCAGCCCCGGCGTTCCCACTCGGCTGCGTCGTAATAGGCGATTGGATGGCTGTGCTCGTCGATGATGGCTCCATCCGACTCCGGCGGCAGCAATTCATAGACAGAAGGCATTGTGCCGATGGTGGCGGCCTTGAAGTGTGGGAGGAAAGGGCTAAGCCGAAAACCCTTGATGATGTCATGAAAAGGGTAAACCGATCCACCGTTCGGGGTGCCAACGACGATTAGCTTTTCCACATTCTTTGCCCCCGCCCATGTCACCGGCATCTCACCCCCGGATGCAAGCGAACGCCCTCCATACATCAAATAATAACGAGCCACTAGCCCGCCCATGGAATGTGCGCAAATATCAAACTTCACAGGCGTGGTGCTGCCGTAGAGACGTTTGCGTTCCTTCGCCACATAACGACGTTTTTCCTCGATGAAATCGCCGAGCAGCGCCGCGTTTTCCGCGCAAGAACGTCGCCAATCGTAGGCAAACTGGAAGCAGGTGAAATGCTCACTGCCGTAGTCGATCGAGTCGAGTCCGACCAATGCCGGATCCAAGTAACCGCCAGCCCCGAATGCGGCCAGCATCTGTGCATAGGCCTTGAATTTGAAGTTGAAGCCCCAATCGATTTCAAGCTCGCTTAGTACACCTTTCGCGTTCACCCCATCACGCGGCCAGCCAGTCGCGGACAGCGGCAACGCGAGGCTGCGCATGCCATCCGCGGAACCATGGTCGATCGCCCCGTTTCCGAAACGGCCCCAGACGATTCGATTACTGCCGCTTTCCAACAAATTCGACCCCATAATACCAGGGATTACGATAATGGGATTGCGATCCACATGGATATGTTGCGCAGATGCATTGTAAATCGTCCCGAGTTCCGGCGCAGCAGTTCGTTGACTGTAATTGTTAGAAAACAAGAGCAGCGCAACCAAGAATATTCCTTTCATGTCCGGTACTGTTCTTGCTGTCATATCATTGTTCAATCATTCTCCCCACGCACGCACGAGATAATTTTCCGGACAAGATTGTTAATGTTTCTGCCTCCCGAGCGACTGAACCTCGTCACCAAAAAAATATGATCCAAACAATTTCCGGTTACTATCATTGGATTCATGGCAAATGGCCATCGGGTGCCGTCGAAAAAGCGCCTGCTGTGCGGGATGACGGCACTTGCAACGTGCCGGGTATTCGCATCGTCGGCGATCTCACGGGAGTGCCGTTGCTGAAATTTTCCGCCGATACGGGTGCACGCGCGGTGCGTGAAATTCTGGCTGAATCTGGATTCACGAAAGGCAATGCGGGCGATGAGAAATTGGATCTGGTGATCATCGGCGCGGGTGTGGCGGGAATTTCCGCCGCCATTGAGGCGAAGAAAGCGGGGTTGAATTTCCGGATATTCGAGTCAGCTGAAGCGTTCTCGACCATCCGCAACTTTCCGCGCAAGAAACCGATTTTCACCTACCCCACCGACATGGTGCCCGAGGGCGAAATGCGATTCCGTGCGACGGTGAAGGAAGAGCTGCTCACCGAACTTTCCGCCCAACAAAATGAGCATGGTATCGAGCCGGTATCGGCTCACATTGATCGCATCGAGCGCACGGGTGGCGATTTGAAGCTACACTTTCTTCAAGGTGATCCGGTGCTTGCGAAGCGCGTCATTGTGGCGATCGGACGAACGGGAAATTTCCGCAAGCTCAACGTGCCGGGTGAAGGACTCGATAAAGTCAGCAATCGCCTGATCGATTCCAAAGGCTTCGATGGCAAGCGCGTGCTCGTTGTGGGTGGTGGGGATTCCGCGCTGGAGGCAGCCATTTCTCTCGCGGAATCCGGCGCGAGCGTGGATCTGAGTTATCGCAAAAAGGAATTTTCCCGCCCGAAGGCTGCGAATCTTGAAAAGCTCGATGCGTTGTCGAAGGAGGGAAAGCTGCGTCTTCATTTGGGGACTAACGTGCAAGACATCGATGAAAAGGAAGTGACCCTCTGTGGTGATAGTGGCTGTGACAACGTTATTCCCAACGACAACGTTTTTGTTCTGATCGGGCGTGAGGCACCGCTGGATTTCTTCCGTCGATCCGGCATTCATATCAGTGGCGAGCGCACAGCTAAATTTTGGTTGAGCATGGGGGTGATGCTGTTGTTCTGCATTTGGCTTTATCATTGGAAGAAAGGTGGCGCGCTGCCCTTCGATGGACAATTTCCTGCCTGGCTCAATCCAAAACCAAGTGGGTTGTTAACAGGGCTTAAGGGTTGGTGGGATACGGTCGGGACATTTGGCAATACGGTTAAAAAAGCCCTCGCAGAGCCGAGCTTTTACTATTCGCTCGCCTACTGCGTTTGTGCGTTGGTCTTTGGTTTGCGGAGGATAAGTCGGAGGAAAACGCCGTATGTGAAACTCCAGACCACGGTGTTGATTCTGGTGCAGTGGCTGCCACTTTTCATTCTGCCGTTTTTCGTATTGCCGTATCTTGGTGCGAACGGTGCCTTCACCAGCGGCGGCTTTGGCCAATGGTTCGGACAAACATTTTTATCGAATGGCCCAGGCACGGCGCCGGATCAATACTGGCGTGCCTTCGGGTTCATTCTCGCGTGGCCCTTGTTTGTTTTCAATCTGTTCACGGACGCGCCGTTGTGGGGCTGGTTGGTTCTTGGTTTCATACAAACCTTTGTAATCATACCTTTGATGGTGTGGCGATGGGGTAAAGGAGCTTACTGCGGATGGATTTGTTCTTGCGGTGCGCTCGCTGAGACCATGGGTGACGCGCATCGTCAGAAAATGCCACACGGGCCGTTTTGGAACAAACTCAACATGGTTGGGCAAGTGGTTCTCGCGTTTGCCTTCATCATTCTCGCGGTTCGTATCATTGGTTGGGTCTTTCCCAGTTCGGGACTCAGTGCGTTGTTCAAAACACTGCTCTATACTCTGCCTGTTGGAAACTATTCCTATCTCGTGGATTTGTGGCTGGCAGGCATCATGGGGGTGGCGTTTTATTTCCACCTTTCGGGTCGTGTCTGGTGTCGCTTTGCCTGTCCTCTCGCCGCGCTGATGCATATTTACGCACGCTTCACGCGCTTCCGTATTTTTGCGGATAAGGACAAATGCATTTCCTGCAATGTGTGCACCTCCGTCTGCCACCAAGGCATTGATGTCATGGCATTCGCAAACAAAGGCAAGCCGATGGAAGATCCGCAGTGTGTGCGATGCTCCGCTTGTGTGCAAAGCTGTCCGACGGGAGTGCTGAATTTCGGACGCTTTGGTAAAAAAACCGATGACGGATATGAAAAAATCTTCGATACTCTGCCCGCATCACTTGTCCAGTTAGCCGAGCGTCGTAAAAATTCCTCCAAGCATTGATATGTTCCACTGGCTACTCGACATCGCTTTCATCCTTTATCTAACAGCTAGTGCGGGGCTTCTTTTTTATGGGTTGAATTGTTATGTGATGATTCTGCTTTTCGCACGGCGAGCGAGACAGACGCGAGAACGACAGAGTGTTGTCGAAGCCGCATGGAACGAGATGCACCCCGCCGGAGACAGTAGCAACCTGCCGAAAATCACCACGCAACTTCCGTTGTATAACGAGCTGAATGTCGCCGAGCGGGCGATCCGTGCGATTGCGGCCTTTGAATACCCGAAGCATTTGCATCAGGTCCAGGTGTTGGATGATTCCACCGATGAGACGCGGGAACTGGTGGATCGTGTTGCGGGGGAGTTGCGTGCCACTGGTGTCTGGATTGATGTCGTGCGTCGCGAAGTGCGGCATGGTTACAAAGCGGGTGCGCTAAGCGATGCGATGCCGGCGGCGCATGGGGAATTCATCGCGATTTTTGATAGCGATTTCGTTCCTGCTCCTGATTTCCTGCGAAGATTATTGCCGCACTTTGCGGAGGAAAAAACGGGGCTCGTTCAGGCGCGGTGGGGCCACCTCAATCGCGAACAATCCATGCTGACGCGTGCGCAATCCGTGGGCATTGATGGGCACTTCGCCATTGAGCAGACGGCGCGCTCTGCCAATCATTTGTTTCTCAATTTCAATGGCACCGCCGGGATTTGGCGACGGACAGCCATTGAAGACGCGGGTGGTTGGACGGCTGATACTCTCACGGAAGACCTCGATCTTTCCTATCGCGCGCAGCTCAAGGGCTGGCATCTTGAATATGTGCCGCATGTGGTTGCGCCGGCCGAGTTGCCGGAGACGTATTCGGCATTCAAGAGCCAGCAATTCCGCTGGGCCAAGGGTTCGATACAAACGTCCATCAAGCTGTTGCCGGAAGTTTTCGCGTCCGACCGCAGTGTGCTTGCCAAGTTGCAATCGATTTTTCATCTCTGCCATTACTGCGCCCATCCGCTGATGTTGCTCGTCGCGTTGTTGGCTTTGCCTGCTTCGCACTATCTTGGTGGTTCGGATCATCAGTTCTGGCTCGTCATATTTTCGATTCCGCTGATTGTGTCCACCCTGGGGCCTACCGTGCTTTATACGATCAGCCAACGCCACCTGTATCCCACTGATTGGCTCGGGCGTATCATTTTGCTGCCAGCGCTGATGGTCGTCGGTTTCGGCATCTGCCTTTCAAATACCCGCGCCGTATTTGAAGCCATATTTGGTGTGAAAAGCGGATTTGTCCGTACTCCTAAAAGTGGATCAACAGGAACCAAATCTTATCGAGCGAAACCCAACGCCATTCCTTTGCTTGAAATTGCCGCAGGACTTTATTGCGTCCTTAGTCTGGTTGTATTCATCCGTGCCGGTTACTTTGGGATCGCACCGTTTCTCATCCTATATATCGTCGGTTTTCTAATGGTCGGAATTTCCAGTCTTCGTGAACAACTCCGCCCTGCCTGATTCATGAAATACCGATCCATCATCTGGATCGTTTGTCTGATCCTGGCTACTTTGATTACGATTGTATGGGGGCAGTTGCCTGAACTCGATACCGCTCCGTTATTACGTGTCACGCTTTTTGCCGCGCTTGGGTGCTTCGCTATGGCACTTTGTTTCCTTTTTCCGGATAGCAACCGAAAACGGTCGACGATGATTTTGGTGGCAGGCGCGCTGTTGTTGCGGGTGGGGCTGTTGTCCGCTCCTGTTTCCGATGATGTGAACCGTTATCTCTGGGAGGGTAAAATCACTCTAGCCGGGGAAAATCCTTTCGCAGTGACTGCCAACGATCCCAGTCGCGAAGCCTATCGCGATGATTACTGGGCGGCGATGAACCATCCCGACAAGCCCACAGCTTATCCGCCGGGAATCCAGTGGATCATGGCAGGTGCGGTCGGAGTCGCTTACCACCCGATGAGCATGAAGGTTCTCGCCGTACTGGGAGATGTGCTGTGTCTAGGGCTGATTCTTGTTTTGTTAGAAAAGCGTGCCGCGCCCGTCCGCTGGGCGGGGTTCTATGCCTTCAATCCACTTGTTCTCATCGCCTTTGCGGCGGAAGCCCATTTCGACAGCCTGATGGTTGCGGCCATTGTTGCGATGCTTCTGGCTGATGAGCATCGAAGACCGGCACTTGCCTGGATGTTTCTAGGCTTTGCGATTCAGATCAAGCTGGTTGCCATCGTGCTGGCTCCGTTACTTGTCACCCGTCGCAATTTGCGTGGCGCATGGGCGGTTGTTCCCGTTCTGATCTTGCCGACATTGCCGTTTTTAACGGAGCTTGATCAATGGTGGGCGGGTGTAAGGGGTTTTGCCGGGGGCGGGGCTTTCAATGGTCCGCTTTTTAGTGCGTTGAGTTTGTCAGGGCTGCCGCCGGATGCCGCGAGGCTCATGGGCATTGGTGTGTTTGGAATCGTTTCTTTGTTGGCATTTATCGCCGGTTTGCGTGGGCTGCCGCTGATTCGCGCTGCGGGCATTGTCATGGGTGCGTTGATCGTTTGTTCACCGGTTGTGCATTTTTGGTATCTTGTCTGGTTGCTGCCATTCGCAGCATTGCGACCTTCTTTCGCGCTTGCCACCGCGTCCATCACCATGAGTGGATATTTTCTCGCATGGCACACACAAGACCTGCATGGGTGGTGGGGTTATGGTCATGGAACTTCGATGCTGATTTGGGTTCTGCCATTGATTGCATTTCTGGCTCAGCATCGACTGTGGATCTCCCGTGTAAGACTGCTTTTCCGAGCCCTGAAAAATGAGGAATCGACATCGAGAATATCGATCGTGGTTCCTACACTCAATGCCGGTTCCGATCTCAGGGATTTCATTTCACGACTCCGCAAGTCCTCTCCGTCCGAGACACAAATCATTGTTGCAGATGGTGGGTCCAGCGATGGTTCGCTGGATGGGATAGGAGAAATGATTGTTTCATCCGTCGTAGGGCGCGGTGAGCAGATTGCTGCGGGTATTGCCGTTGCGACAGGTGATTGGATTCTCATTGCCCACGCTGATACCCAGCCGTGTGAGGGTTGGTATGATTGTCTTCAACAAGCGATCCGGCAACATCCACATGCCGCGATGCTTGTATTGGGTCAAAGATTTGTTCCGTCATCGATTCCCACCCTGTTCATCGAAGCTCTCAACGAGCTGCGGGTTGTGTTCGGCGGCGTTGCGTTTGGCGATCAAACGATGGTGATTCGACGCAGTTCGCTGGAAGCCTGTGGTGGATTTCCGGCGCAGCCGCTCATGGAGGATGTGGAGGCTAGCATGACTCTCCAAGTGCACGGCGATGTCATTTATCTGGGGCAGGAATGGCATGTATCCGCGAAGAAATGGCAGAAAGGATTCATGCGCCGCCTAATTTTGATTCTTCGTCTGATGGTCAGCTACCAACTGGTACGGCTTTTCAGTCTTGAGCGAGCGCGTGAGTTTTCCCGGAAGCTCTACACAGATTACTATCCCGCGTCAGGGAAGAGAGTTGATTGAAAATATTGATCTTTTCTCTGTTAAGAAACGGTCACTTGCGGCCGACTCATTCTTGTATCAAATTAGATCAATATGAAATTCACGATCCCATTACTTGCTGTTGCCGCCGGTGTCTTAACTTTTATTTTAGCAAAAGGGGAGGATACGCCGGCTCAAGCGGAGCTGAGAAAGAAACTTACCGCCATGCAGTATCATGTGACGCAGGAGGACGGCACCGAGCCGCCGTTTCGGAATGAGTATTTTGACAACCACGAGGCGGGGATTTATGTGTGCATCATCAGTGGAGAGCCGCTTTTCAGTTCTTTGGATAAGTTTGATTCCGGCACGGGTTGGCCGAGTTTCACGAAACCGATTTCGCCTGATGTATTGAAGAAAGAGACGGATAAATCCGCCGGGATGACACGTGACGAAGTGCGCTCAGCGAAAGCGAATTCCCATCTGGGACATGTGTTTGACGATGGTCCGGAACCAACGGGGCTACGTTACTGTATCAACTCCGCTTCACTTAAATTCATCCCGGCGGACAAATTGGTGGAAGCCGGTTTTCCCGAGCTTGCGAAGACCTTCGCCAAAAAAGAAGCAGCGGAGTGAATGTAGTTTTGTTGTGATGGAATACCTGTGGATCACGTGCTTGGATTGGAAATCATGAAATGAAGATTAGGATTGTTTGAGTGCGAATCCGTAGTTAGGAAAATGAGGCTCATGACAGACGCTTCACAAGAGGTTTCCCTACAGGATGTGGTGGAAAAACTTTATCTCTCGCTTCAAGGCAGGGCAGGTGGGCCATCTTTGGAAGAACTCGGCCATACTTGCGCGGTGCTTTTTGCGGCGAGTCTGCTGAAAGAGGAGGGTAAGGTGGTGAGGGCACGGGTCGTGATTGCGCCACCGGAGGATTTTTCCACGGTGGGTGGGCCGCCGGATGGAATTCAGGCGGTTAGGTTTATCAGTCCGCACCCGTTTACGGCCAATGAAATCAAACGTTTGAGTCCGGCTGCCGGTTTTTTTCACTCCGTGCTGGCGATCTGGCCGGATCGTGACAGGGGGCTGAGGATTTGGGGGATACTCAACACCGGGCCGCGTTGGCTGAATCTGGTGGGAGGCGGGCGCAAGCCAACGGGCAACGACCTCGCGCATCCTATCATCCATGTCCGCGATCCGGGATGGCTGTTGTTTTATCATGGATACGATCTGATGGTCGAGTGGCGTGGCCGGGATTTTTACGGGCCACGGATGGATGTGTTTCAATCGACGATTCTGAGCGAGCGGTTTGCGGGAAACAGGCAGCAGATGATCGATAGTCTGCTTGCCTGTTGTCTGCCGCCGAGCCTTGACGAGGATGGATATGGAAAGCTGGCTCATTTGATTTCCCTGCAGTTTGTGAAACGCGTGATCAATCTGGTGCGCACCAGCGGACATGGCGGCACATTGATTTTTCTGCCCGAGGGGGTGGATGGGAAGGAGAAGACCGTCAGTTGGATTGATTTCAAATACGCGTCCGTTCCTGAGGTGGGTGGATCGCGGTTCAGGAGCCTGCTTGAGTCGATGATCCGGCGTGTGGGGCAATTGTGTGTGGAAGGTTCCTCCGTAGAGGATGCGTGGCACGTTTTTACCAACAGCAAGGACATCGAGCTGGACATGTTGGAAGAGGCGTTTTTTGAACTGGCGCGCCTGTTTTCCGATCTGATGCAAGTCGATGGCGCGCTGGTTTTGGACAAGCGCGTATGCCTTGTGGGGTTTGGAGGAGAAATCCGAGTGGATCGGAATGTTCTGTTGGTCGGGCTTGCTCATGATCTGGAAGGAAACACGATCACGCCATGGGATGTGCGGGGTGACGGCACCCGGCATCGCTCGGTTTACCGGCTGTGTTCCGTAGAGCCGGAAGCGATCGGATTCGTCATTTCGCAGGACAGCCAAGTGAAAATGATCGCGAATGTGGATGATTCGGTTGTTGTCTGGCCGCATACGATGATTTGATTTCGAGTGTTAAGATTTATCCCATTGCCAGCGACGAACAAGAGTCACGAAGAATAGCATTATGAAGAAGCTCACCATTATCCTTTCACTTTCCCTGATTTCTGTTTTGACGAGTAGCTTGAGTGCTCAGAAAGCCGGCACTTATCAGATCACGGATCCGCAGGAGCAGATTGATCAAACGCATTCGGGATTTACCGCCATTCTTGCAGCGAGCGTGAAGAAGGATTCGGTGGATTATGCCGGGCTTAAAAAGAATGCGGCACCGCTTCAGGCGTATCTGGATGTTTTGGCCTCCGTGCCCGAGTCCGCTTTTAAAAAGTGGAGCAAGGATGAGCAAATGGCGTTTCTGATCAATTTGTATAATGCGGCCACGCTGAAGCTGGTTGCTGATCATTATCCGGTGAAAAGCATCAAGGACATCGGTGGCAGCAAGGGGCCGTGGAAACAGGATGTTGTCCGGGTTTTTGGTAAACTTGTGAGTCTTGATCATATCGAGCACGATCTGCTGCGGCCTAAATATAAGGATCCACGCGTGCACTTCGGTGTGAATTGCGCGTCGATCGGTTGTCCTCCGTTGCGTAACGAGGCGTTCCAGGCCACCAAGTTGGGAGCGCAGCTTGACGAGCAAGGTCGTGCGTTTGTTCGTGATACCTCGAAGAACAAGTTCGATGCCAAAAGCAAGACGCTGTATCTCTCGTCGATCTTTGACTGGTTCAAGGGTGATTTTACCGCGAAGTCCGGGACGGTTGAGAAGTTCATCGCGCCCTATTTGAATGAGGCGGATCGGAAGTTGGTGGAGCAAGGTGGAGTGACCATCAAATATATGGAATACGATTGGAAACTGAACAAGCCATGACCGGCAGCGATGTCCTGATTGTGATGACGCGGCTTCCTTGCGAAGGGAGGAACAAGACACGGTTGATTCCCGTGCTGGGTGCGGCGGGGGCCACGGCTTTGCATGACAGGCTTGCGCGGCATACTTTAAGCCGGGTAAACGCATTTATCATGCGCTCGGGTGCGCGGTTGCAGGTATATTTGGATGGTGGAAGTCCTGAGGCGGGAAGGGCTTGGCTGGGTGATGTGGAATGTTTTGAGCAGTCGGAGGGTGATCTTGGAAAACGCATGCAGACGGCGGTGGAGTGTGCTTTTTCCGAAGGAGCGCGACGTGTGGTGGTGATTGGCACGGATTGCCCGTCGATTGATGAGGATATTTTGAAGGATGCTTTTCAATCCATGGAAGCGGCGGAGATCGTGTTCGGTCCGGCGGTGGATGGCGGGTATTATTTGTTGGGTATGTCGCGGCCGTGTGACGAGGTTTTTACGGGAATTGATTGGGGAAGCGGGCAGGTGTTGGAGCAATCGGTAGCGGCGGCAGGTGCTGCGGGTTGCCGGACGGTGTTTCTGACGGAGCTCCGAGATGTGGATGTTGCTGACGATTTGGAAGCGGCGGAGTTGGTGCTTGGTGGGAGAGTGAGTTGAGGTGTTAGAAGGTGCATTTCTTATTCTTGGACGTCGTATTAATTCATCAGGTAGTATCTGAGCGATGCGAAACACGTGATTAAAATACCAAGAATGATCAGGGATGATATCCCCAATCTTACTTTCCAATCCAGTGCGTTCCACTTACTAGCCACGGCAAAAAATGATACGCCCGCGATGAGTTCTATTAAGCCATATACTGCGATTAAGGCAGGTATTGAGAGTGCTGCGGCCCTGCCTCTTCTGATTCCTGAACTTTCAGAGTAACCCGCTTGGATTAGTAATTTAAAAGCTCCGATGGTTAGGATTGCTCCTGCCGCGAATAGGATGAGACCTCTTAATCTGATGCGAGACATGGGATGTATGTTTCAAAGCGAAGCGGGTGAAGCAAGGTATTTGTGAATGACTCTGGTTTAGCCAAAAAGTCAGGGCTACATTTTTCCATAACAGTCACTAACTGGCGGCGTTATCTATTCATACGAATCCTTTTTTGTAGAGAGTGCCGTCAGATATGGACGCGTAAGGATACACGTCCCTGCCTGTTGGTTTTATGTTTGCGAGGGATTGGGATGAAAAAACACCGCTTGATGGGCGTGTTAGTTTTAAAAAAGTACGCAGGCTGGGATTGACCTCGCGTTGCTCAGTCTCTGCGGAATGCGCTTCGCGATAAGTATGAATTTTCGCTACGCTCAAGGGGTTTTATCCTCGCTCCACTCGGGTCATGCGGAAAGGATGATTCCTCCTCCGGAATCATCGTGCAGGGTTGGCATTCATCCCAGCCTGCTGGTTTTAGGTTTGAGTGAGGGTGAGATAAAAAAACACCGATGAGATGGCGGTGTTGTTTGGTAAAAAGTACGCAGGCTGGGATTCGAACCCAGGACCAATTGGTTAAAAGCCAACTGCTCTACCGACTGAGCTACCTGCGCGTTGTAGTTGCCGTTCGGCGGCGGGGCGGAAACGTAGGGGAGTGGTTAGGAATTTGGCAAGCGATTTTTCGGAAAAATTAGGTATCGGGTGTGTAGAGGACTTGCTCCAGGTAGAGGCCGTCGGGTGGGGCGGATTGGGGGGCTTTGCCGTGGGGGAGGTTGGGAGGTTGGTCGAGGAGGATGGCGAGGTCTTCGATGAGGAGTTTGCCTTGGGCAACTTTTACGGCGGAGCCGGTGAGCATGCGGACCATTTTGTAGAGGAAGCCGTTGCCGTGGAAGCGGATGCGGTAGCCGTCGGGGAGAGTGATGAGTTCGGCACTGTGGATGGTGCGGGTGTAGTTGGTATCGGGCTGTTCGTTTCCGCGATAGGCGGCGAAGGAGTGGAAGTCGTGGGTGCCGATGAAGAGGTTGAGGGCGTTGCGGAGGGCGTCGGGATCGAGTAGGCGGGGGAGGTGCCAGGCGAGGCCTGCTTTGAGTGGGGGGAGGATGGGGTCGGTATTGATGTCGTAGTAGTAGATTTTCGAGGTGGCGGAGAAGCGGCTGTGGAAGTCGGCGGGGACTTCCTCGCAGGAGATGACGCGGATGGTGGGGGGGAGTTTGGTGTTGAGGGCGGGGACCCAGTTTGCGGGGTTCATGGTTCCGGTTTCAGGGGCGTCGAAGTGGGCGACTTGGCCGAGGGCGTGGACGCCGGTATCGGTGCGGCCCGCGCCTTGGAGGCGGAGGGGTTGTTTTGAGATTTCCTGGAGGGCGTGTTGGAGGAGGTCTTGGATGGTGTTGCCGCCGGTTTGGGTTTGCCAGCCGAGGAAGGGGCGTCCGTCGTAGGCGATGGTGAGTTTGAGTCTCATGGTAGTTGTTGCATCCAGCGGTTTAGGATTTCGATGGCGGCGGCTTGGTCGATGATGGATTTTTGTTGCCGGGCGTTTTTTCCGGCTTGGTGGAGTTTTTCGGCGGCGTCCTCGGTGGTGTATGATTCGTCGATGAAGGTGATGGGGATGTCGGGGAAGGTTTGTTTGAGGATGTTTGCGAATTTTCTAACAAGAATGGCGGAGGATCCTTCGGAGCCGTCGAGGCGGATGGGGAGGCCGATGATGATGGATTTGATTTTGCGTTGGGAGATGATTTGGGAGATGCGGGGGATGGGGTCTGAGGTGGGGATGGTTTCGACGGGGTGGGCGAGGATGCCGAAGTCATCGGTGGCGGCGATGCCGATTCTGGCTTTTCCGTAATCGATGCCGAGGGCTGGGTGGGGAGGGTTCACTGGGGGAAGTTTTTCAGATGAGGGGGGTGTGGGCAAGGGTGGGGTTGGGGGTGAATATATAAAAACGGAGGGAGCGGAGACCACGGAGGACTTATCTTGAAAAGTAGGTTTTTTGTTGTATGCAAGGGATATGTTTAAGCGAGTAATTGGATTTTATGTGATGGGGTGTTTGATGGTTTTTGGGGATGTGGGAGTGAAGATTGTGGAGGCTGCGAGGAAGCAGGTGGGAGTGACGCTGAGTTATGATGCGGCGTATGTGTCTTTGGAGTATCCGGGTGGGGATGTTCCGAAGGAGAGTGGGGTTTGTACGGATGTGGTGGTGCGGGCTTTGAGGGTTGCCTTGGAGAAGGATTTACAAAAGTTGGTGCATGAGGATATGCGTGGGAATTTTGCGAAGTATCCGAAAGTTTGGGATTTGAAGGGGCCGGATAAGAATATTGACCATAGGCGGGTGTTGAATTTGATGACGTATTTTAAGAGGCATCATGTGAGTTTGGAAGTTGGGGAGAAGTTTGATGCGAAGGTATTTCAGCCAGGGGATTTGGTGACTTGTACCGTTCCGCCAAGGTTGCCGCATATTATGATTGTGAGTGACAAGAAGAGTGAGAGCGGGGTGCCGTTGGTGATACACAACATCGGGGGAGGGGCGCGTGAGGAGGATCGGTTGGCGGATTTTCCGATCACGGGGCATTA
>JBGSRM010000210.1:0-27479 GCA_041737575.1 Akkermansiaceae bacterium | reverse complement strand
CTCCCCGATCACGAAACCCTCACCCTCAGCCAGATCGTGACGCTCACGAAAGGCAAACCGAGCACCGTGAAGCTACGCCTGAAAGAACTCGTGGGGAAAGGCTATCTCCTGCCGAAAGGACAAGGGCGCGGGGCGCATTATGTGAGGAATCCGCATTCCTGAAATCCATCCACCGGTCATTGGCTTTGAAAATTTCGTCGATAAGCACGGGGCAAGGAGAGGAGAATGTTGTGATGCAGACCACCCAAAACTTTTGGCGTTAGGCTATCTCCGGTATCACCACTGAGTTAGTACGATTGATAAAGTCTAGTTTTGACTCGTTACTCCAAGTGAGGATTCTTAAATGAATCGGAGCTCGCCATCCAAATGCTTCTTGACGCCTAAATTCATGCTCCAGTTTCCAGGATTGCATCAATTCAGCTGCGTGTTTTTGTGGAGTTTTATCAACAAGTGTATGGCAGTTGGCACATAGCAATATGATGTTTTTGTATGCCCCACGTTCTTCTTTGCTCAACTTCATATCAGTTCTAGGGCCTCCATCTGTGGCGGCAAAAATATGCGCCATTTCAGCTATGTGTGGGAAATTCTCAAAACCCTTGGGAAAAATCTCGTTATCGCATTCTGGATTTTGGCAGTAGCCAGCAGAATCCGTGAACAACTTAAGTTTTGTCGCAGCGTTGGGACTTGCTTTGCCTCTGCTTTGCCTCTTGCGCACGCCATGTTAATAATTGATTGAGTTAGCGGATGGGGTTTATTTCTTGGAATTCACTATTCGACTTTCTCTTCACACCATCGATCCTGAGCATCTCTTTCTCAGTTCCCAGCGCGAGCGCCATGGCGGCGGCGGGGTGGATGCGGGGGCATGTAGTAGGCTTTTTCACTGAGGCTGGGTTTCTGTTCTCTTATTCACAGGAAAGGATTCACAGCTATCACGCCGCCGTAATCCTGCCCGTGGTTCAGGTCTTCGGTGAGCAGTTCGCGTGATCCGCTGATGTGCGCGGCGGCGAGGATCATGGAGTCCCATAGCGAGAGCTGCCAGCGGGCTTGCAGCGAGATACCGAGCTTGAAAAGGGCGAGGGAGTTGTCGATGACGGGCCAGTGGCTGAAATCGCCCACCAAGTTGGCGGCTTCGGCAGCGCTGTGGCCGCGGCGGACGAAGTTCACGAAAAATTCCTGAAGCACCTGGACACTAATGGCGGTGTGATCGGGATCCGACCATGCCTGCTCGATGAGGCCGAGTGCGGTCCTGCGCTTATCCGGGGCATCGAGGTCGAAGCCGTAGAGCAGCACATTGGTATCGAAAAAGCGCTTAACGGCCATGGGTTTCCTCCCTGCTCAAAGGCTTGCCGCCCAAGTGATAGCCTTGCCGCAGGCGCGCCAATGCATCGGCGGGCGGAGTGGGCTTGGCTTCCTGCCTAAGGATGGTTTCCAAGCCTTCGATGACGAGATTTTTGATGGTGGTGCGACGGCGGGCGGCGGCGATCTTTGTCCGCTCGAGAATGGAATCTGGAAGATCGATGGTCGTTTTCATATGGCCATATTTACGGGAAGCAATCCGATCCGTCAAGGAGGCAAGCGCCGGATGATCCGTGTTCAACTCCGGCGGTTCTCGTTCTAGATCCTGCTTTCTCCGATATTCCCTGAATCCTCAGCCTCCCTTATAGTCTGGGCAGCGGGTTCCACCGCACGACGCAGCAATCCAGAGATCACAGCTCCCAGAGGTTTTCTCTCCCGTGCAGCGAGCATTTTCGCCGATTCCAGCACATCGTCATCCAGATTGATGGTGGTTCTCATGTTGGGAAGATGGCGCATCACACATCAAGTTTACGCAAACCGCTTAGTGTGAAGCATTGCGTGGTGGCAAAACCAATTGGGCTAAACATCAGTGTGATAATTTAGCAGTAGTGATGGTTCTGTCGGTGTGCAGGGAGTGTCCTGCGGCGAGGGTTTCCGCGATGAAGTCGAGGAAGCCACCGGCGGGGTGGCAGGGGATTACGTCGAAGGGGTTGATCAAAACTCAGCAGCAGACCCAGACTGTCTGCCCATTGACGGAGGTCTTCCTTCTGCCGGGCGAGGGTGGGCGGCCCAGATGCTTCGCTACCTGAAGACTGAATTCCTCGGAGGAAATCGAGCGCCGCGAGGACAAGATCCGCTCCATCTGCTCGCTGCTGATGAGCGGGCGGATGGGTGGTTTCTGGGCTGTCTTGTTCACTTTCAATAGTTAAGACGTTACTAAAGAGGAGGGGGTATGACAAGGTGAGATTTCAGCGTTTGATGCTGCGCAATTCGGGTTGGGTGGTTGCGGTTTCGATGATGCGGATGGTTTCTTCGATGGCGCCGACTCGGACTAGGTTGAGGGAGGGGGGGAAGTCGCCGCGTTCGGTATCGCGGTTGAAGCTTTCGATGACTTTTCTGAGGGCTGGGATCACTGGTTTGCCGGCTTTGCCGTAGCTGGCGATGATTTTCATGATTTCTCCGGTGCGGTTTTCGCTGCCGTGGCCGCCTTGGGTTAATGCCAGATCGGCGGCGGCGGGGAGGCATTCCTTGAAATGGTATTTGGCGAGAGCGTTCAATCCCGCCATGCGGATTTCGTTGTTGAACATGGTGTCCGCCGGGCTGGGGGTTTCGACGGCGGCGATGATGGCGGGAGCGAGGGCGATGACGTCTTCTTCGCTGAGTTGGTTTTCAAAGAAATTGCGGAGTGTGGCGCGCGCCATGCCGTCGGGGTTGGTGGTGATGGAGCGGATGGCGTCGTAGCGTAATTTTGCATCCATTTGGTTCACCTCATCCTTGAGCGGGCCGCTGAAGACGGCGGCAGCGAGTTGGCCGTGGGCGAACTGGATGGGATCCTCCCAGCGGATGGGCCATAGGGGTTCTGCGGTGGAAACGAGGGCTTGGAGTATGCCTTCGAGGGCGGGCTTGGCGGTGCCGCCCATGTTGCGGATGGCTTGGGCTGACTTGAAACGAACCCAGCGATCCGAATGGGAAAGTTGTTTCACCAATACGGGCAGGGCTTCGGGGGTGTTGAGGTAGCCGAGTGTTTCGCAGGCACCTTGGATCTGGTGGATGTCGGTGCCGTCGGCGAGTTTGATGAGCTCGGGGATCATGGTTTTGCCTTCGGGTCGTTTTGCCAGTTCTTCTGCAGCCCAACTGCGGACGATGGGCGACCAGTCGCTGAATGCTGTTACCAGTTCTTCCGGGGACATGGCACGACGATCGAGATCGAAACGTCCGGAAGCGACGACGCGGGAGGCTTGTTCCTTGTCGAGCCAGGTGGATGGATCGGCATCGCGGCCGGTGATGACGAGTTTGCGCAAGGGCAGGGAGTAGGTGAGGACATAGGTGGCGGCGGGGCTCAGGCCGTTGTAGCTACTATTTCCGTAGTAGGTGTTATCATCGGTTTTTCCGGGGCTGTATTGTTCGCCGCCGTCATAGGTGAACGCGCCATCGGAGCGACGCACGAGATCGAAGTGCCATGAGGATTTGCGGAAAAACGCGGCGGCGGCTTCCGGACCACCGACAGCGGCACCGAGGCCGCTCCAAAGGTAGCTGAGACCTTGGCCGGTGTGGCCATACTCGCGGTTGGGGTAGCCGGCGGTGGCCATGCGGGCGAAAAAGTCCGCTTCCTTCGGCTTGTTGCCCATCGCGCCGAACATCAATGCGCAGAGCGCGTTTTTGCCGTTGTTTTCATGATACGGCCATGGTTCGTGTTCGCCGTAGGGGATCGCTCCCTTGCCAGCGTAGTAGCCGAAGAACCCGGCGGCGCGTGTGATGGCTTGATCGACTTCCTGGCTTTTCACTCCGCATTTTTTTCCCAGGACGATGCCTAAGTTCGCGGGTAGGCCGGCTTGGTTCACTGGGCCGTAGGGCGGCACGGAGCCGTTGAAATTGCCGTTCTTGGTGAGGGAAGCGAAGCCGTGTCCGAAGGTGCCATACATGCTTTGGCCGCGCGCGAGCATGAGGGTGTTTTTCGTTATCGCGGGCACAACCTCCTTGTCTTTGGTGATGAGGAAATACTCGCAGAGAAAGATATTCCGGTTGCTCAAGGCCCAGGTGTCGCCCCAGACGAATCCCTCGGGCTTCTTGTCGGGATCCACTTCGATGGCGGCGATTCTCCGCGCGAACTCCTCGACTTTCGGGAGGTATTCGGGGTTGCCTGTGGCAAGCAGGGCGAGCCCTTGGATCGGGCCGGCCCAATCTGTTTTGAGTTCTTCTTTTTCGAGAACCTTGCAGGCCTCTTCGAGGATGCGTTTGGATTTCGGGCAGTCCCATGGGGCGGTTACGCTGTAGGTTCCCATGACTGTGAGTTTGAGGGAGAGTTCCTGGACGGCACCGCCTCGTGAGACGGTGAGTTTCAGGACTCCGTCCTTGGCTTCGGTTTCCGCTTGTTGGATGGCCATTGCGAAGCTCTTGCGTGCGTCGTCGGTGAAAAGTTTTCCGTCCACGCCGAGGATGATGTCATCGACTTTCACCACTCCATCGGCTGGTGAGCCGGTGCCGACATGAGTGACGAGGATCTGACGGCTTGCGGTTGTCGTGCGGCCTTGGGCGGCATCGAGATTGTTCTCGGCCTTCGTGTAAATCCAGCCGCGCAGGCCGGTGGCTCCGAGATTGTAGGTGAGTTCGCGATCAATCGATTGGATGTCTTTTGTTAGATCGGGGACTTGTGAGTAGAGAGGGTTTGTAATGCCGAATGTTAGGGCGGTTAGGAGGGCGAATGATTTCATGCTGGTTGTTGGGAAATGTGGCTGTTGTGGTATTATGGATTCTCAGAGGTTCGTGATCCCCAAGTGATTTTTCACTTCATGCATCCGCGTTTTTTCAGCCATCCATCGAGGGCGGCTTTCCATGATGGATTTTTGTTGAAGGCGTTGGGGCCGTGTCCGCCTTCTTCGTAGATCATGCATGTGGCGGGAATTTTTTTGGCGACCAGGGCCTGATAGAAGCGCAGGCTGTTTTCCACCTTTACGGTGGCATCGTCGGTGCAGTGGAGGAGGAAACAGGGAGGTGTTTCTGCTGTGACTTTAAGCTCGCTGGAGTAGCGATCCACCAAGTCTTCCTTACCCATCAAATTGTGCCGTGAGCCCATGTGTGCGATTTTCTCGTCCATGCTGATGACCGGGTAGAATAAAATCGCGAAGTCCGGGCGTGAGCTCATGCGCTCGATGGGATCGGAGCTTTCCGCGTCTCCTGCGTCGAAGACCGTGGCCACCGTGCTTGCCAGATGACCGCCTGCGGAAAAACCCCAGACGCCGATTCGTTTCGGATCGATGCCCCACTCCGTTGCATTGGCGCGGGTCATGCGGATGGCTCTGCGCGCGTCGTTGGCGGGAATCAGGTGTTGTTGGTTTGGCAGGCGGTATTTGAGAATGACCGCAGTGATGCCGCGTTCGTTGAGTTCCTTGGCGATTGGGATGCCCTCGGCGCCCACGCAGACAACGCCGTAGCCGCCGCCGGGGATCACGATCACGGCGGCTCCCGTGGCTTTTTCTTTGGGAGCCGGATAAACGGTCAATGTGGGAATGCTGATGTTGCCGATGCAGCCTTTGGTTGTTTCCGGGCCCTCCAGGCCGTTGCTGTCGGGCGCGCCGCTTGGCCACAAAAGCTGTGGTTCTGGTTCTGCTGAGAGGGCGGTGCCAGCTGTTAGAAACAGAGTTGCCAACCAGATGCAGGCCTTCATTCGCCAAGAACCGAGGATTTCCTTCTTCATTGGGCAAAGCTAGCTTCGTGGTTCGCAGTCGGAAAGGTGAATTTTACCATCGACGTGGATGGATCGCTTTTCTGGACAGGGGGATGGGAAGATGAATAAGTTGATTTCATGAAGATGACACTCCGCATACTTTCCGCCTCAGCATTCTGCATTTTACTGAGCCAGCCGATCCGTGCGGAGGCAGAGGGGAAGATGCTGTGGCAGAATGCCGATTACCGAAAGGAGATACCTGCCACCATGGCGACATCGCGGCCGGAGGCTGGTGTGGAAGAGGGTTGGGATTTATGGATGAAGCATCACAAGAATCGTTCCGAGTGGGTTGCTGAGAAAGAGGTCGATTTGCTGATGGTGGGAGACTCGATTGTTTTCGGTTGGGATCGCGTGGGCAAACCGATCTGGGATGAATTTTATGGGAAACGAAAAGCAGTGAACATCGGATCGAGCGGCGACCAGACGAAGCACATGCTGTGGCATTTCCAGAACGGCGGGCTTGCGGGCATGAAGGATAAAAACCCCAAGCTGGTGCTGGTGATGATGGGCACGAACAACCGAGGCATTCCCGAGCTGCGTGGATATGACACCGCCTATGGCATCCTGGCGTTGCTCAAGGAAATCCATGCCCAGCTACCTAAATCGAAGATCCTGCTCATGCCGATTTTTCCGCGCGGGCAGACGCCGCAGGATGAAGGTCGTCTCCGCAACAAAGAGATCAATGAAATCATCAAGACATACGTGGATGACAAGACGGTGCATTGGCTGGACATCGGGCATGTTTTTCTCAACGAGGACGGCACCATCAAGAAGGAACTCATGCCGGATGCCCTTCACCCGAATGAGGCCGGTTATCGGGTTTGGGCGGAAGCGATGGAGCCGACCTTGAAGAAGATGCTTGGGGAATGAATCCGGCTGGCAGCTTTGCAGGAATCGAAAGAGGCGGTGCGAATCATGTTTGTTCAATGTGTGTTAGTTTTTGATTTGCGGGAGAGTGCTGGGACGGTTTAGGTAACGTCTATGTTTTTGGTATTTCGGGTGGCGTATACGACTGTGGTTGGGGAAGAGCTTTGGCTGGAGATGAAGGGGCGTGAGGAGGGTGTGGAAGAGGTGGAGAGGTTGCTTATGAGTTGGAAGGATGCGGGGCATTGGGAGCTGGAGCTGGCTGTGGATCGTTTTCGGGAGATCGAATACAATTATGTGTTGAGGCGGGAGGGTTATGAGTTGAGGGAGTGGGGCGGGGTGAGGGTGTGGGGTGGAGGAGTAGGGGAGCGTGCTGTTTTTTTGGATGATTGGAGGTCGGCGGGGAGTGATGAGCGTGTCTATGAGGCGGGGATTTTCCGTTTGGTGGAGGGGGACAAGCGGGTTTTGGGGGAGGCGGTGGGTGAGGGGAATCATGAGTTTCGTTTGTGTATGGCGAGGGTTCCGCAGGGGTTGGTTCCGTGTTTGATGGGTGATGCGGATGCGCTGGGCGGGTGGGCGTATGGTGGGGCGTTGCCGATGGTGGAGGTGGAGAGGAATGTGTGGCGGTTGTGTGTGGATCTGCCGGTGGAGAGGCGGGTTGAATACAAGTATGGGTTGTATGATTTGGCTGCGGGTAGGGCGGTGTGTGTGGAGAATGGTGCGGGGAACCGGTCGTTAGGCGAAAGGGGCGGGGCGGATTTTGTAAGGGTGAGTGATGAGTGTTTCCGGAGGGGTATGGATTTGATGTTCCGTGGAGCCGGGGTGGCGATTCCGGTTTTCTCGCTGAGGAGTGAGCGGGGTTGTGGGGTGGGTGAGTTTGCGGATTTGAAGGAGATGGCTGCGTGGGCGGCGGGTGTGGGGCTGAAGATGATCCAGATTTTACCGGTGAATGATACGACATCGTCGCGGACGTGGACGGACAGTTATCCGTATTCGGCGATCAGTGTGTATGCGTTGCATCCGTTGTATTTGCGCTTGGATGAGATGAGTTATGGGGTGTTGGATGAGGAGGGTTTGAGGAAGGAGAGGGAGGTATTGAATGCGAAGAAGCAGGTGGAATATGAGGCGGTGATGGCGGTGAAGTGGCGTGTGACTCGGGAGGTTTTTGATAGGAATCACGGGGCGATTTTGAGGGATCGTGAATTTTTGGATTTCCTGAGGAGGAATCGCGGGTGGGTGGTGGATTATGCGGTGTTCGCGGTGAGAAGGGATGCTGTGGGAACGGCGGATTCTTCCAAGTGGGGTGAGTGGGCGGAGTATAGCCGGGAGAAGGCGGAGGCGTTATCGATCAATACGGATGTGATGTATTACATTTGGCTGCAATATGAGTTGGATCGGCAGTTGATGGATGCGGTGGGACGGATGCATGAGTTGGGAGTGGCGTTGAAGGGGGATTTACCGATCGGGGTGGATCGGGAGTCTGTGGATGCGTGGGTTTCGCCGCATCTTTTCAAGATGGATACCCAGACCGGTGCGCCGCCGGATGCGTTCGCGGTGAAGGGGCAGAACTGGGGGTTTCCGACGTATGATTGGGATGAGATGAGGCGGGATGGGTATGCGTGGTGGCGGTCGCGATTCGCGCAGTTGAGCCGGTATTTTGATGCGTATAGGATCGATCATATTCTGGGATTTTTCCGGATCTGGCAGATTCCGGGTGGGCAGGTTGACGGGATTTTGGGGAGGTTTGAGCCGGCGTTGCCGGTGCGCGTGGAGGAGTTTGCGGAGCGGGGTGTGGCTTTTGATTTTGAGAGGTTTTGCAGGCCGGTGGTGTTTGAGAAGGATTTGAAGGAGGTTTTTGGTGAGTATGCGGATGAGGTAATGAGGGATTTTTTGGAGGCGCGGGGGGATGGGAGTTATGGATTGAAGGAGGTTTTTGTGACGCAGCGTGCGATGTTGGATTTCGTGGAGGATCGGGGTGAGGATTGGCCGCGTGAGGAGTTGTTAGATCTGGTGGCTGAGGTTTTGTTTTTTGAGCTGGAAGGGAGTGATGGGCGTTTGTTTCATCCTAGGATCGGGCTGATGGATACGAGGTCGTTCCGGGCGCTGGATGCGGATGTGCAGTGGAGGTTGCGGGAGCTGCATGATGATTATTTTTACAAGAGGCAGGAGTCTTTCTGGAAGACGAAGGCGTATGAGAAATTGCCTGCGATGAGGGCGGCGAGCGGTATGCTTTTGTGTGGGGAGGATTTGGGGATGGTTCCAGGGTGTGTGCCGGGTGTGATGGCCGGTTTGGGGATGCTTTCACTGGAGATCCAGCGCTGGCCGAAGAAGGCGGGGAGAGAGTTCACGAATGTACGAGAGGTGCCGTACCAGAGTGTGGTGGCGACGGGGACGCATGATATGGCGACCTTGCGGGGATGGTGGGGCGAGGATGAAAAGGTGCGAGCGAGGTTTGCTTGGGAGATGATGGGGGATGGGTTTCCTGAGGAGGAATTGAGTGGGGATGAGGCGCGGAAGATTTTGGAGCAGCATTTGGGTTCACCGGCGATGTGGGCGGTATTTCCGTTGCAGGATTTGCTGGCGATGGATGAGGGTTTGCGGAGTGAGGATGTGGAGGGTGAGCGCATCAATGTGCCAGCGATCACGCCGTTTTATTGGAGGTGGAGGATGGAGATGACGATTGAGGAGTTGTCGGGTGCCGAAGATTTCGGGGAGAAGTTGCGAGAGATGGTTAGCGGGTCTGGGAGGTAGCGGGCTTTGGCTCTTGCTAAGGGGGGACTAAAGTCCCCTTGCCCTTGGTGGGCTAAAGCCCACTCTCCGATCCGTTGCGGGAGTCCATTTCCGGCTAAGGGTATTTCGGATATTTCCGTAAATGATTGGGGAAATGATTTGACAATCAGGAGTGTTTTTCAATGCTGGGCGGGCTGAACAACCAAGGATAATAAAGTGGATAGTGATTTGTTGCATACGGAAAAAATATTGTCGGATCGGAAAACATTCTTTCTCGATCTGAAGCAGAACTCGCGAGGGATGGTGGTAAAGATTACGGAGGACGTGAGTGGAAACCGTGATACGATCATGGTGCCTGCGGAGATTCTTGGTGATTTCATTGCCGCTCTCTCGGACATCAAGGCGACTGCGGATGAGAAGGGTTAGTGGATTGCTGACTTTCTTATTCGTAAGCGATAAAGCATGGGCAATGACTTGCGTTTCCGCTTGAAACGGTGGTGATTTCCCGTGAGTCTAACGAACGGCATGAGTAGTCCATCGGTCAATATCGCGCGTTTGGTGTATCTCTTGGTATGCCAAGCGGCGGGTGTAGCGATTGCGTTGAGTACAAAGGGGACGTTGATTGAGGTTTCCGTTACGGTAGGTGTTTTGTGCGGGTTGTTTGTGGGTTTTATTTTCATCGGGATCGAGAGATTGATGCAGGGGTTCACGTTGCGTGGGTTTTCGACGGCGACGTTCGGTCTGGGTGTGGGTCTGTTATGTGCGTGGTTGCTGACGCGGGTGGAGATTTCACAACTTTTGGAACTGGCGTTTCGGACGCAGATGGAGAAGACCGAGGATGGCGAGACACGGGTGGAGGCGTTGCGGCTGGCGCTGGATGTGACGCTGTTCGCGAGCCTTGGGTTTCTCGGGGCGGTGCTGGCGCTGCGTGGGAATCGAGAGGATTTCGCGTTCATCATTCCCTATGTTCGTTTCCGGCAGGACAGCAGTTCGGGTCAGCCGATTGTGATGGAGGCGGAGACGGTGATGGATGGCCGGATTCTCGGGCTTATTTCATCGGGGTTCATCAGTGGGAAGCTGATTGTTCCGAACTATGTTTTGGAGGAAATACAGACATTGGTGACGGAGGGGGAGAACGGGATGCGTCAGCGTGCGCAGCGGGGTTTGGACAATCTGGAGAAGATGAGGAACGCGCCGGAGATTCAGGTGACGATTCATGAAGCGCGGACTTCCGCGGAGGCGCAGACGCAACAGGCCCGTTTGCTGGAGACGAGCAAGTTCTTCGGGGCGAGGTTGCTGACTTTGGATGAAAATCTGACGAAGATTGCGAAGCTGCAAGGGGTGTCGGTGTTGAATTTGAACGAGCTGGATATCGCGCTTCGTCCATCGGTGGGGATTGGCGAGTGTTTGAAGATCGCTTTGGTCAGGCCTGGGAAAGAAGAACATCAGGCGGTTGGTTATTTGCCGGATGGCATGATGGTGGTGGTGAACCATGCTACGGATCGCATCGGAGATACGGTGGATGTAGTAGTTGTCACCACTTTGCAGACAGCGGGAGGAACCTTGGTCTTTGCCGAGCTTCGCAAGGCTTAGCAAAGCTCGAAGACGGTGATTTCGGGGCGCACGTTGAAGCGTACCTGGTGGAGGAAACCGAGGGCGCGGTTGATGTAGAGATCGCGCCCGCCGGAGAGCTTGAAGTGGCCGCTGGTGTATAGTTTGTTTACCACGGGAATTACGGGTGGCGGTAGAAATGGGGGTTTGCATTGGCCACCGTGTGTGTGACCGCTTAGAATCCAGCCTTGGTAGGAACTCCAGTCGCCCTGATCGACGGTATCGGGGTTATGACTAAGGGCGATGGAAGCGCGGGTGGTGTCGAGAGTGGCGAGCCCTTTGGCGAGATCGAATTTTTCAGCCCATGAATCGTCGAGGCCGAGGATTTGAAGGCCGTCAAGGTCGATGGTTTGGTTGCGCAGGACGGGAATGTTTTGTGCTTTGAGGGATGTGATGATGTGCTTTGCCCATGACTCTTCGGCCCAATTTTCGCCGTAGTCGTGGTTTCCTAGGACGGCGGCGGATCCGATGCTTCCCGTGGGGAGGTGGGGGAAAACTTCCGTGATGCGGTCGAGGGTGTGCTTATCGAGCGAAATGAAATCACCGGTATAAACGACGATGTCCGGTTTCATTTCCGTGACGCGCTTGAAGCTTTTGATGAGGAAATCCGAAGAGACTCTACCGCTGACGTGAAGATCGGAGATTTGAACGAGGGTTTTGCCTTTGAGGTGTTGGGGGAGGTTGTGGATGGGGAGTTTGCGTTCGACGAGTTCGAGCCAGAAAGGTTCACAAAAATATGTGTAACCGAGGACAGAGGCACCTCCACCGTAAACTCCGAGGCGAAGCAAACCGCGTCTGGTAAAAAGTTTTTTCTTCACTTGGGCGGTTGTTTAGTCTCGCCTATGCGTCCGCTCAACCTTTCATTTTTGTAACCGAATGAATCTTCCCGAAATTGCCGCACATTTCATTCTGCCAGGCTCAGTAATTTTCCAAGAGGAGATCACTACCGGATTGATTAATACGACGTATGTTGTGACGTGCCGCAGCGGCAAAACCGAGAGGCGATTCGTGCTGCAATCGATCAATGCCAGGGTGTTTCCAGAGCCGGAGAAGGTGATGGAGAACATTTTCCATGTGACCGGTCATATAGGCTCGGCGGAACCGGGGACGGAGCAGCTTTGTTTGATACCGATTCTTGATGGGCGGAGCTGGCTGAAGCTGCCCGACAACACCGTGTGGAGGTGTTATCCGTTTCACGAAAACACGGAGACGTTTGAAAAGATTGACTCACCACAACTGGCGTTTCGGGCGGCGGCGGCGTTCGGGCATTTTCAGGCGTGTTTGGCTGATTTGGATCCCTCCACCTTGCATGAGACCATTCCAAACTTTCATAATACTCCGAGTTATTTTGCGAAGCTGCTGGACGCGGTGGAGAAGGATGAGGTTGGGAGGTTGGCGGAGGCGCGGGCGGATGTGGACTTCATTTTGGCGAATGAACCGGTGACCAGGGTTCTCATGGATGCGGGGCTTCCCCAGCGAATCACCCACAACGATACAAAAATCTCGAACATTCTTTTCCATACGGATCCCGCGTTGTCGCCGATAGTGATTGACCTGGATACGGTGATGCCGGGTTTAGCGCTGTTTGATTTTGGTGATTTGGTGCGCTCGGCGGCTTCCAGTGCGGCGGAGGATGAGCCGGATACGTCCAAAGTTTTCATCAAAGAGGATCTCCGCAAGGCGCTGACGGAGGGATATCTTTCGACGGCAGGCAAATTTATGACAGCGGAGGAGAAGGCGTTGCTGCCGATCGCTCCGAAAGTGATCGCGATCGAGCTGGCGATGCGTTTCCTGACCGATTACCTTCGTGGCGATAAATATTTCCGAACCAAATATGCCGAGCACAATCTTGTGCGCGCACGTAACCAACTGGCGTTGTTCAAGTCGATGTGACGCCGCTTTTTTTGCGGATTTCACCTCCTCTTTTGCCAAATACCGATTCCTACTTGCGGAAACCACCCAGCCGGGTGGAAAATACGCACGTAATCACTCGTAAGAAAATCATGCAACTGACAAGCACAGCATACGGAACGTGGAGCGGGGGACGCTTCATGCATTTTGGAGAAACCCTTTCGGAGGAGCGCTATCTCGGCTGTATTCAAACAGCCTATGAGTCGGGCATCAGAACGTTTGTCACGTCGGATGTTTATGGAAATGGCAAGGCGGACGAGCTTTTGGGCAAGGCCTTGGCTGGGATTGACCGATCGAGCTATTCGCTTGTGGGCATGATTGGCCACGACTTTTACGATGGAGAGCGTAAAGGTTCGCAGGGTTATCCGCGTTTCACGGATCCGGAGCTTCGGGGACCGGGTGGTTACGAGGAATTCGTGCTTCGTGCGACGAAGCTCTCGCTGGAGCGTTGCGGCACTGATCATTTCGATCTTCTGATGCTGCATAACCCGGATGAAATTGGTTACACCTCGGAGTATGTTTGGAATGCGATGGCGAAAGCGAAAGCGGAAGGGCTCACCAAGCAACTTGGCATGGCGCCGGGCCCTGCGAATGGCTTCACGCTCGATCTCTTGGACTTTTTTGAGAAGTTTGGGGAAATTACGGATTGGGTGATGCTGATTTTGAATCCGTTGGAACCATGGCCATCGCATCTTTTGCTGCCTGCTTGTGAAAGGCACGGAATCAAGGTACTGACGCGGGTGGTAGATCACGGTGGAATTTTCCATGATGACCTCGGTGGTGCGGGGCATGTGTTCAAGCCGGGCGATCACCGCAGCTACAGACCAGAGGGCTGGGTTGGGCACGGCATGGAAAAGGCGGACAAGATGAGGCCGATTGCGGAAAAATACAACCTGACCCTGCTTGAGTTCGCTTGTATCTGGAATCTAAGCCAGAGCCCGGTTGAGTGCGTGGTGCCGACATTCATCCAAGAGGCAGGTGAAACCGCGCGACGTATCGAAGACAAGATCCGTGAGTTTGGCAACATGCCGGATGTGCGGTTGACGCCGGAGGAAGTGGAGCAAGTCCGCCAGATTGGGGACAATACCGGCTGCATGAAGCTGAAGGGTGCCAGCCAGCGTCATGAGACGAGCGAGCGTTGCGACGAGTGGCCGATGAAGCCGGATTTGTTGGAATTGGCGCGGCGTGAGGGTCTCGGCACAGAATGGTAAATCTTCCGTTTTCGGGGCGAGCGTGACGTTTTTTTAAAAAATTCACCAATGGGAGGGGTCAGTAGTAGGATTCTTCTTGACCCGGCTCATCTCCCGTCCTAAATCCGCCGCCCGTTTCTTTAACAAACATTTTCAAATTATGGCCAACGCACAAGTTATCCTCAAAGAAAAGATCGCAGGCCTCGGCGCAGAAGCCGATGTAGTAAAAGTCCGTGCTGGCTACGCCCGCAACTTTCTCGTTCCCCAAGGTTTGGCATACGAGGCATCCAAATCAAATCTTCGTCACGTGGAAGCTCTCAAGGCTCAGCGCGCACGCCGCGAGGCGGAAGAGATGGTGGAAGCCCAAGAGCTTGCGACCAAAATCAGCAAACTCTCACCGAAGTTCGAGCTTTCCACCGGTCAAGGCGGCAAGGCTTTCGGTTCGGTTACCAACATCGATATTCACAAGGAACTCGAGACTGCTGGCATCGTGATCGACCGCCATGCGATCCAACTCGACAAGCCGATCAAGACCTCAGGCAAATCGACCGTGGAGATCAAGCTGCACCCGCAAGTCAGCGCCCAGCTCACCATCACGGTCAAGGCTGGCGACGAGAAGTAAGGTTTTCTACGAAACTGATTTTAAAAGACCGGTCCCATATAGGAATCGGTCTTTTTCATTTCATTACGGTTAGTTTTCATCGCCCAGAGTGACGGCGACTCTGGCGAAGCCCGCTTTCGCACCTTGATTGACCGGCTTTTTGGCGATGACAAGTTCCCAATCGGTGTTGAGTTGGTTTTGCTCAGCGGGGAAAGTGAGGACTTGGGTGGTGATGTCGTTTGTGTCCCATGGTTCGGTGAGCGTTTCTGAAAATTGCGGGATATAGACATCGGGTTGCAGGCGGCTGCCCGCTTTGCGGCGGGGGTAGGTGAGGGTTTGGTAGGTGGTGCCGTTTTCTTCGGTCAGTGAGAAGCTTGGCATTCCAAGACCGGGAGATACGGGAGTGTTTTGTCCGTGCTTGGGATCGAGCCCAAAGGCGTATTCGATGATGTTGTTCAAGCCGTCGCCATCCGGGTCTGCGGTCATGGAAGAAATGTCGGAATCCGCGATTTCGTCAGCGTCGAAAGATGCCGCCTGCCATCGGGCGACGGTGCCGACAGCAAAGATGAGGGTGAAGGCTTCACCGGGTTCGGTGGGGTTGGTGGCATTCGGGCCGAGAAAGCCGGATGCACGAAGCGTCACGCGGTGGATGCCGGTTTTGGTGAAACCCCAAGCTGCGTGGGTATGGGTGCCTGCGGCGTAGTAGTATGAGTTTTCGACGTTGGTGTTGAAAGTGCTCATCCAGACGGTGGGAGGCTGCCCGGTGGAGGTATTCCACATGGAGAAATGAGACGATTTTCCGTGAGGAGGCTGATAGTCAACGAGCTGGATGCGGATCCAAGGCCGTGCGGTTGACTGGGAGACGCGGGTGTCGGCGGGAATGTAGGAGCCAAAGGTGCCTGCGGGCTGGTCGTTGTCAAAACCCGGCCATGCTTCACCGGTGCCGGGGGTGCCCTGTACGGCGACCCATAGAGGTTGTCCCGGGCTGACACCGGTGAATGCGAAAGACGAGGATGCCGGTTGGGTATGACGCGCTCCGGAAGTTGATGGAGTTCCAGCCGCGTAGGGCTTGTCCGAGAGCGGGAGAAAAGCATCGCCCGGCTGGTAATCTCCTTGGTTGGTGTGGAGCAAACAGCTCCATTGTTCCGTTTCATAATGGCAACGGATGTCCACATGGATTCCCAAGGGCAACAGCCCGCACTCGGCGGACAATGTGAGCGCTAGAAGCGAGGATGTGATGGTTTTCATGGGATTCCCGGAGGTTTTGCAATGTTGATTCCGGACATGGTTTTCTGCTTGAGATTGGCGGCTGGTATCGACTGTACGGAGCCATCAGCCATGAGGTAGTTGGCGCGGCCTTTGGCTTCCGGGCCGTTGCTCCCGCCAAAGCGTCCTGGTGCGATGTCCGCCGTTACCGCCGACCAGTCTGTCCATAAGTTCGAGTGGGTGTGGTCGTTGCCAGTTCCGGTACCCACTGTGTCGGCGCAGATGAAGGCGAGAAAGGTGCGCTCGGGTTGCGGAATCATGTCTGGGCGGTTGAGTGCGGGGCCGATCGGCTCGCCCCAGACATCCATTTCAGGGACAAAAAGGAAACTGTTGAGGATGTAACTGGTGCCGCCAGCAGCTTCGCGCTCTTTGCCCCGCGGATCCGCCGGGCAGATACGCGTTTCATCATACTTCCCAATATACTGCTCAAGGGAGCTGATCCATGCATGATCCAGAGAGACGGTGTGTGAGGTTTCGGGAAACCGTCCGTTGTGGTCGCCGGCGTAAAGGTGGAGTGCGATTCCGATATTTTTCAGATTCGAGGCGCAGCGGTTTTCCTTTGCTCGGAGCATTGCGGATTTAACGCCCAAGGTCACGAGCGAGGCCATGATCGCGAGGATGCCGACAGCCACCAATAACTCGACGAGGGTGTAACCACGACTGGCGATGGATTTTTTTGTGTTGCTGCTGATATTGTTTTTCGCTGTCACGAGCAAAATTTCAAACAGACGCGACAAAATTGCAATAAACAAATATTTATTATTGCAATAATTTCGCGTTAAAGCAGGCTGCTTCTGCCATGAAAAAAATAAAATTGCTGATAAGCTGTGTATTGCTGGGTTTACCAACAAATGTGTATTGCGCATCGCTCCTCACGGGAGGGCACATCGATGGCCCCGCGTTTGGTTACGATTCCGTCGACGGATTTGAACCGCACTTTCATAACGAAGGAGGATCCGATGGTGCGATCATAGACGGGGTGAGGATCACCTCAGATACGGAGTATGAGCCGGATGAACTCGTTATCATGGTGCGCCGCACATCGACGGTCATGATTGGTTTGGCGAGTTATTACTGGTTGCCGGAAACCGAGGCTGACGCGGACACCAATATGGTTCCATTTCTTGGCCTCGGACTCGAAGAGCTGGATCCTTTGGATTGGGATAACGGGACTGTGACGATCAGCCTGAATGTGATTTCCAGCCCTGCGGGTAGTCATTTTCGACTCTGGCAGGATGACGGGTTCGGTGGTGCCATCGATTTCATCAACACGGATGGAGTACCAAGCGGCTTTGATTTGGCGGCTGGCAGCCATACGCATTTCAACTGGGGATTTACCGAGTTGGGCGATTATGAACTTGAGTGGTCGATCTCAGGCATACACCTAGTGGACGGTATCCAGTCCGGCTCTGCCTCGTATTTCTATGCGGTGCCAGAGCCTTCCACGGCGATACTCGGTGCTTTGGGTCTGTTGGCTGGCTTACGCCGCCGCCGCTGAACGATACCGAGGTGTCTTGTATAAAAAGTTGGCATACAGATGACCGGTTCCAATCATGGAGCCGGTCTTTTCATTTCGACTGGTCCGCCATTTGGAAAAGAGTTCCCCCTTGCAATCCACATGACTCCTCCGTGAAACTCCGCGCGTCATGTTAGACATACGGATTATTCGGGAGCGGGCGGAGGAAGTGAAGGAGCGGTTGAAAAATCGCGGGGGAGATCATTGGAAACTCATCGACGAGGTGCTTGCTTTTGATGAATCGCGGCGCGCCGCCGAGACGGCGAAGCAGGAGCTACAGAACAAGCGCAAGACGATCTCCAAGAACATCGGCATCATGAAGGCCATGGGCCAGGATAGCTCGGCGGTGGAGGCGGAAGTTCGCGGTATCAACGATCAAATCTCGGAATTTGACAAAGTTGCCGAGGAGGCGACGGCGATGCAGAACGATCTTTTGCTCAACATACCGAACCTTCCGCACGAGGGTTGTCCGGTTGGTTCCAACGAAGAGGCAAATCCTATTGTGCGCGAGTGGGGAGAGAAGCCGCAGATTGCGGATGCGAAGGATCATGTCGAGCTCGCTACGAGGCACGGGTTGATTTCGTGGGAGGATGCGATACGCATTTCGGGTTCCGGCTTCGCGGTGTATCGTGGCAAAGGCGCTCGGCTGGAGCGGTCGTTGATCAATTTCCTTTTGGATACACAAGCGGGAAACGGCTATGAGGAAGTGAACGTCCCGCATCTTGTTTTGCGCGAGTGCATGGAAGGCACCGGGCAGTTGCCGAAATTCGAGGACGACATGTATGGCACCGAGCCAGCGGAAATCGATGCACGCAACACCTTGTTTCTCGCACCCACGGCGGAGGTTCCGGTCACGAATCTTTACCGTGACACGATTGTGCCGGAGAGCGATCTTCCGCTGAAACTCGTCGCTTACACTCCTTGTTTCCGCAGGGAGGCAGGCTCGGCAGGCCGTGATAACAAAGGCATCATCCGCATGCACCAGTTTGATAAAGTGGAACTCGTGCAGGTGGTTGAGCCGGAGAAGGGCTTCGAGGTTCTTGAACAACTCACCGGCCACGCTGAGAGCATTTTGCAGAAACTGGGTCTTCACTACCGCGTGATCGAGCTGTGCACCGGGGATATTGGCCAGTCATCGGCCAAGACGTATGACATCGAAGTATGGGCGCCCGGCCACGGGAAGTATCTGGAGGTTTCGAGCTGCTCTTGCTTCGGTGATTACCAGGCACGCCGTATGAAACTCCGTTTCAAGGATAAGGAAGGAAAAAACCGTTTCCCTGCCACGCTGAATGGTTCGGGCACGGCACTACCGCGCCTCTACGTCGCCCTCCTGGAACAATGCCAGCAAGCCGATGGCTCCATCAAAATTCCAGCCGCGTTGGTTCCGTATTTTGGCGCTGAAACCATTTGAATAGTAACGATATGAAAACTCTTCTCCTATTTCTAATCACAGTGGTGGGCGTTGCCGCCGCCGAACCAGAGGCAAAAACCTTCAAGGCTGCGGACGGAACCGAGGTGCTCTACCGCTTCGCCACGCCCGCCAAAATCGAGTCGGGAAAGAAGTATCCACTCGTGCTTTTTTTACATGGTGCTGGTGAGCGGGGCGACGACAACAAGGCGCAGTTAAAACACGGAGTGAAAGCCATTCTGCAAAACGCGGAGAAGCTGGATCAGCCGATATTTTTGATTGCACCGCAATGCCCCAAGGGTGGCTGGTGGGCGGACTCCAACAAACCAAACGTCAAGAACGGACCTAACTCCTTGATGGATAACGTCCTGGAATTGGTCGAAGAAACGATCAAGGAACAAAGCATCGATAAGAAGCGGGTTTACATAACCGGGCTTTCCATGGGTGGATTCGGAACTTGGTCAGCTATCGCGAAAAAACCTGAACTCTTCGCAGCCGCGATACCTATTTGCGGCGGTGGCGATCCCGCAACGGTTTCCGAATTCAAAAAAATGCCGATTTGGATTTTCCATGGGGATGCCGACAATGTCGTGGCTCCATCGGGCAGCCAGAGCATGTTTGACGCGCTGAAAAAGGCGAAATCCGATGCTAAATTCACTCTGTATCCCGGGGTTGGCCATGATTCATGGACGCAGACTTATGCGGATGATGAAGTCATCAAATGGCTCTTTGACCAAACCAAATAGCAAGGATGCGTTTTTTAAAGTCAGAAGCAGGAGCGATCGTGGTCTGGCTCGCAGCATCGCTGTTTCTCGCAGCGTTGCTTACTCCATACCTTTATGATGCTGGCAAAAGCTTCGCGGTTAGTGCGGAAAGCCATGATTACCCTGCGGTGCTTGAATCCATCGCAAAGTCCGCGAAAAAGGCGGAGGTGGATCGCTACTTCAGCCGCTGCTTATTGGTTTCGGCACTTGCGCTTCTGCCTTTGCTGATTCGGAGGGTGAGAAGCATCCCGGAATCGGAAAATCGCGCTGAATATAAGTTAAAGAAACTTAGTTGGCGCAACCGGATCTTCCAGCTTTGTAGTGGTGTCCTAATGGGTGCTGCGGTGCTCGGCTTGCTCGCTGTGGTTCTACATTTAACCGGTGCCAGCCATCCGAAGGGCGACGCCATTTCACTTTCAAAGCTCTTGTCCAAAGCGCTGCTTCCCGCGCTTGGAGCGGGCATCATCGAGGAGTTGGTCTTCCGTGGATTGTTGCTAGGCCTTTGGCTCCGCGCATGCTCTCTGTGGTCCGCATGGCTCGGCAGCTCGTTGATGTTCTCGTTTGTCCATTTCCTGAAACCACCCGAGGGCGTTGAAATAGCGAATCCATACGCATGGCATTCGGGTTTGGAAATACTCTCCAGTACGCTGGGGCATTTCACGAACCCACAATTCTTCGTCACCGAATTTGCGACGCTCACCCTGCTCGGACTCATGCTGGCGTATTGCCGCACCCGCACCTTCTCGCTCTGGCTGCCCATCGGCATTCATGCGGGACTGGTGTTCGCGTTGAAGACTTTTTCAATGACCCAGCAACTCAATCCTGAATCACCGCTCAACCCATGGTTCATCGGGGTAGATTTGAAATCGGGTATTTTCCCGCTTCTTGCACTCGGGGTTTGTTCGATATGCAGTTTGCTTTTCGTGAAAAGATTCAGCCACGTAGCGCAGTGAGCACCGCGATGCGTTTGACGCCCGCCTTGCGCAGGACTTTCGCGCAAGCATCTACTGTGGATCCAGTAGTAAAGACATCGTCCACCAAAATCACCCCGGGCAAATCCGAAGGCTGCATTTTGCTTTGAAACAACCATGGTTTTTTGATTGCGAAGGCGTTTTTCAAATTATCCATACGCTCCTTTCTGCTCAGGCGCGTTTGAGTGATGGTGCGGACGACGCGTTTGAGAAGATTCATCACGGGCAAGCCGCTTTCCTTGCTGATAAAGAGCGCGAGCTCCTCCGCCTGATTGAAATACCTCTCCAACTGCCTGCTCGGATGCAAGGGAACGGGAACCAGAGGCCAACCTTCCTCCCGAGCTGCGGTGAAGCGTTTATCTTGAAGCGCCTCAACGGCCTGTATACCGAGTTCTTTCGCGAGGTGTATCTGATGTCCGTATTTGAGCCGATGTACGAGTTCCAGCGCTCCTTCCGAGCGATCCAGCGCAGCTATTGCGAATTCAAAGTGGAACGAAATATCTTTGCAGTTCGGACACTCGAACGCTCCATCGATCTGGCCGTGAAAACTTTCTCCACATACATCGCAGAAGGGATGGACGACGCGCGGCAGTGCCGACGAGCAGGACTCGCACAACGCTCTCCCATGAGAAAGCGGGCTTTCGCAAAGCTCGCAAATGGACGGGTAAATAAAATCCTTAAGTTCCATGTTAATCGTCGCTTGGATGGGTTTGAGGTTTTGTGAAAAAGTGAACGAGAATACCGATAAACAGCACGCCGAACATCGCTGGTAAACCTGCAATCCACGAGGCAGCGTTAGCGGGTTCAACCGACTGCGTGGCGTTTTCCACCAAGCATAGAGCCAGAAAATAACCTGCGAGCAAACCAGAAGGCAGCAGGATCGAGGCGGTTCTCAATCGCGCCCAACCCAATACGCAGCCAAAAGCAAACCAAGGTAAAAATACCAGACCAATACGTCGCAACGGATCTCCTTCCATGAATAAAATCCAAGCCAGCTTAACGGGAGAAATGGTTTCCGTATCGTAGGCTTGGGCATGATGGAAACCCGAGAGTGAAAAGAACACACCTCCAAAAATCACAGAGGCTAAGAGTATTGAAAGATACGTATTCATCGCTCGGAAAAAGATACCCATCATGAACTTACGGAAGATCGCCTCCATGAAAAATGCAACAATGCATGCCCATACGATGTTGATCCATAAATCTTTGTGCCATGGAGCGGCACCGTTTGCCCATGCGAGGTTACCAGTTTTCACCATGATAGCAGCTACCATGATCAAGATGGTAAAACTCATGAAAAACCCAATGAGAACGTGAAGAGCATTCTGTCGATTGGGTGTGCTAGCTCCTGAAGAATTCGTTAGATGAAAGCGCTCGGACTCCACACGCTTACCAAGTCGTAGCCATTCGATCAATGGAAGCAACAAAAGCAACGCGCTAAGTCCCCAGCTAATCCTGAAAAAGTTCTCCATTTCCGCCCTGCGACTCCAGTTCGCAAACCAATTCGCCATTCCCCCGAAATCCTTGGTGTCAGATAATTCGGCTAGGGCTTTTCCCGCGTTATAGGTGATGGGTGTAAGCACTAACGCAATCAGCAGCGAACAAGTTACCCACAGCAGAACTTTGAAAACGTCACCATAGCGAGACTCACGCACGCTGCTTTTTCACATGGTGGCCTCAGCTTTGCAACACACGGACGCGCAAGGGATCGCTTAAATTTTCTTCAGAACTCCAGTTGAGTCACCGAACCGTTGTTCCTTGATCCCGAATTCCTGGAGCATTCTCAGGTATAGGTTTGAGAGCGGAACATTTTCGCCGAGATGCTGGTGCTGCCCGGGCTTGAAGGCGCCGCCTGCGTGGCCTGCCATAACGATGGGCAGGTCATCGTGGTTGTGGCGATTTCCGTCCGAGATGCAGCTACCATAGACGATCATGGAATTGTGGAGCAGGGATTTGCCATCGATGTCTTCCGTGGCCTTCATTTTATCGAGGAAATAGGAGAGTTGCTCCATGTAGAAAAGGTCGATCTTGGCGATTTTCTCCAGAGCTTCCTTATCACTGCGGTGATGGGAAAGATTGTGATGGCCATCGTTCACGCCAATTTCACCGAAGGAGCGGTTGGAACCGTCGTGTGCCATGAGGAATGTCGAGATGCGTGTCGAATCCGTTTTGAATGCGAGCACCATCATGTCGAACATCATGCGCAAATGATCCTTATAGTTGTTAGGTTTGTCACTGGGGGCAGGCACGCCGGGATCGACAGGGATGCCGAGCGCTTCGGCTCTTTCGATCTGTTTTTCGATTTCCCGAACGCCTGTGAGATACTCATCCAATTTTTGCTGATCCGTGCGGCCAAGATGGCGGTGAAGTGCTTTGGCATCGTTTTCTATGAAATCGAGAACCGATTTTTTCGAGGCGAGGCGTTGTCCGAGTGATTTTTGTCTCTCCGCTGCCGAGCCGGCACCGAACAAGCGCTCGAAGACCGCGCGAGGATTCGCTTCTGGAGTCATCGGTTGGTCTCTGGAGCGCCAGGAAAGATTGAACTGGTAGGCGCATGAGTAACCGGAATCGCAGTTACCTGATTTCCGGACGCCATCCGTGGTAAGCTCAAGTGAGGCGAGGCGGGTGTGTGAGGCAATGGCATTCGCGGCCACCTGGTCGATGGAGATGCCGAGTTCAATATCCGAACCAGCTGTTTTTTTCGGGCGGGTGCTGGTAAGGAACGCGGCCACACTGCGCGCATGATCGCCGGGGCCGTCGTTTCCGGGGCGGGCGCTTTGTTGCTCGAAGCCGGTGAAAATCTGGAAATCCGAGCGGTGTTTTTCCAGCGAGGCAAATGTTTCACCCAATTTGTATTTACTGCCGTTGCCTTCCGGTCGCCATTTTGTGAGATTCACCCCGTTTGGAATATATAGATAGGCCATGCGCAGGGGGGCTCCGCTAGCTGTCGTGCCGATGGCAGCCGCGCCCGTAGCATTCGCCGCCATGAGTGGTCGGAAAGCCTCTAGTGCCGGCAAGGAAAGCGCGGCTCCAAAACCTCGCAGGAATTTTCGGCGACTGGTAAATGATGGGGACATGAGCTTTGGGATGGTTGTTAGGACGAAGATTTCAACATCGAATGACAAGACTATTAGCATTACTACGCAAAATCTCCATCATTTCATTCAGAGAAAACTTCGGATTTCGATTTTCTCATTCTTTGTTTAACGTGGGGCTTCGATGCGTGACTTCCTGCCGACCCACCGCCCTGCTCTTGTTCTTGCACCGATGCAGGACGTGACAGATCTGCCCTTCATGCGGGTGCTGGCGAAGCGTAGCCTACCCGACTGGTTTGTGACCGAATACTTCCGCGTACATCCCGACTCGCGGTTGAATACTTACATCCTCCGCTCCATTTCAGAAAACCAAACGGGTCGGCCTATCTTCGCACAACTCATCGGCAACAACCTTGCGGAACTCACACGCACCGCCCGCGAATTGGAGCATTACCCGATCGCCGGCATTGATCTGAATCTCGGTTGCCCAGCTCCGGTGGTGTATCGGAAAAATGCCGGGGGCGGTTTGCTGCGCCAGCCTTGTCAGGTCGATTCGATACTCGGTGCTCTGCGTGATGCCGTATCGAGCCGTTTCACCGTAAAGACGCGACTCGGCTTTCACAGTCCTGATGAATTTCCCGCTCTTCTCGAAATTTTCCGCAAACATGGTATCGACGGACTCACCATCCATGGACGCACGGTCGCTGATCGCTACCAAACGCCGGTGCATCCCGATCCCGTCAGGCAGGCTGTGGAGATAATGCATTGCCCCGTCATCGCGAATGGAAACATCGTCGATACTTCCACCGCCAGCGCATACCATTTCAAAACGAAGGCCGCAGGCTTAATGATTGGCAGGGGAGCGATACGCAATCCTTGGTTGTTTGATCAAATCAAGGCTGTGTTTGAAAACACCCCCGCGCCACGGCCGACGCATCGGGATTTGCTCGAATACGTCCATGAGCTTTCCGATGAACTCGCGCGCGAACATCCGAATTTTCACCCGCTGTTGCATATTCAGCGGATGAAAAAAACACTCATCTACATTTGCGACGGGATTGCTCCGGACTTCGAACACGCCATCCGCCGGATGAAAACCAAGGATGAGTTTTATCATATTTGCAGCATGTATCTGGACAACAAGGAGCCTCTTCCCTCCCTTCCTTCAGATAAATCGCGAATGTTTTGTGGATTTTCAGATCTACTAAGATCGTAGTAGAAAAATTTCAGAGAGACGTTTGATACTGGTAATAGACGTTGGCAGTTACCCAGAGATTGATTAGCGCATGGAATGCGATGGCAGTATTCAGCGAGCCTGTCCGCAATGTGAGAAACGCGGCGGCAAACCCCATCAATGCGACAGAGAGGCACCCCCAAATATCATACTGCACGTGCACCAGGGTGAAGAGCAGGGTCGAAATCAAGACGGAAGCCACGTTTCCGAGCTTTTTGCGGAGCCCCTGAAGGAGAAAGCCCCGGAAGACAATTTCCTCAAAGACCGGAGCCAAGATCACCGAGCTGAACAACATGAAAAACATCGAGCCGATACCCGGATCAGCTTCTGACAGGAAATCGGTAGGGTCTGTTTCCCCAACCGGTATGAAGGAATACATGCCATACTCGATCAGTGAAATGACAGCGAAGGCGGCCAGTAACAAGGGCACATGAACCGGACTGCGGAATCGGAACACACGCCATGCGTTGCGGGGAGTTTTCAGAAAAAGAACAACCAACAGGACCGTGTCAAAAGATCTCCAGATGAAATCATAAATCGTGTATGCGAGCGTTTCCGAAACGAGATTCAGCAATAGAAGATAGCCATGCCCGAGCACCCAGAAAAGAGGCGTGAGCATCAAATTGATGGCGAAGAAGGCTCCTATCACCGAGCAAGCGGACCAACGTTCAGGCAAACAGTGCGGTTCTGCAATCAAGCGGCGTTTGCGAATAAGGAGATATAAACCTGACAAAAACCCCGCGACAATCATCAGGTCGTAGAGAATCCCCATTGCCATCACACGCCTGAGCAGGCGGTCATTGTTGTCCGAGTAAAATTTTAAAACCTGAGTATCGTCTGTCGCCTCGATGAATAGCTCGTATTGCCAGGCCTGGCCATCACCTGCCAACAACCAGTCACGATAACGCGCCCGGAATTCCGTGTCCTCAAAGGTTTGGACGAGTGATTTGCGCAGACCCAGTTGATATGAGAGCAGCACGGCCAGTTCCTCCTGCTCTCCTTCCAGCGCATCCACATAAGCTTGATTTTGTGTGATCGTATCCAGGATCGATTTGAGAACGATCTCCTTTTCACTCGTCCCAATCGACCATTGCGCATAAGCTCCCGCACGATCAGCCGCTTCGAGCAGGCGGAGTGTGCGATCGAAATATCTTAGGGAGACCGCCTTATCGACTCCTATCTCCTCGACCTGCATGGAACTGAAACCCTGCCAAATCACCGCAGCCCAAAGGGTGCCGAGTGCCAGCACGATGGGCCAATTCATACACCGGTTCAGGAATCTCGCCAATTTTGCGTGCGCGGACACTTGCGAATACTTCATCTGAAATACTGACAAATCACGGTTTATTTGAAATTTATTATCGGCAAGCTTACGGATATGGGAGAGTATGCAGCAACCGAACGATCCAAAATTTATGAAAGCACTCATTCCCGCTGTATTTGCCTGTGCGGCAGCAATCCTGTTGGTTGCCTTCAACCCGCTCAAGGAACAGGTGCCTGCAGGTGCCGCTGAAAAAATTTCCGCCGCCCTTCCCGAGGAGGCATATACGAAGCCGGCAAAAGCGAGGAAGCTTCTGGTTTTTTCCAAAACAAATGGTTTCCGTCATGCGTCTATCGCTACCGGCAAACTGGCACTCGTAGAGATGGGGAAGAAGACAGGTGCTTTTGAAGCGGTAATCAGCGATGAACTCTCCAATTTTGAGAAAAAAAATATCAGCCAGTTTGATGCGATCTGCTTCCTGAGCACCACACAAAATCCATTTTCCCCACCAAAGGACATGCTGCTTAAAATGTCCGAGGAAGAGAAAAAACACGCCGTGAAATATGAGATGGAGATAAAGGAAAGTCTCATGGACTACATCAAGGCTGGCGGAGGCTTCGTGGGTATTCATGCCGCTACCGACACTTTTTACGAGTGGGCCGAGTATGGCGAAATGATGAACGGCTACTTTGACGGTCACCCGTGGAATGCGAATAACAAGGTCAGCCTGTTCGTGGAACCAGGAAAGGAGAAGCACCCACTCGCTGTCATGTTTGGCGCCGAACGCCTGGAGTTTCCTGAAGAAATCTATCAGTTCAAAAGCCCTTATGATTCTTCCAAAGTGGATATGTTGCTGCGCTTGGATCCCGAAAAATCAGACAAAGTGAGAGGCCTGAAGCGAAATGATAACGACTATGGAGTTTCATGGGCCAGAAAATGGTCCCAAGGGCGCGTCTTTTACTCATCGTTAGGCCATAACCACGAGATGTATTGGCATCCCAAAGTTTTGCGTCATTATCTTGCCGGCATCCAATGGGCTCTTGGCGACCTCAAGGCGCAGATTAAATAAGGAAACAATTTCAGTCACCTGACCCGTCATGGACTTCATCATTGAAAATATATACCTTCTCGTACTTGCCGCCGCAGGTATAGCGCAGTGGTGGAAGTCCACGCAGGAAGCAAAAAAAGAGAGGGAAAATAGCACTCCGACACGCGAATCAGCACCCCGGCCGGTGTATCAGCCGTATGAAGAGAAATTTCCTTCACCTGTCATACCACCGCCGCTGCCTAACAAGATGGGGTCTCCACCTCCCTCGCTGATATCAATGCGCAAGGTTCAGGAAGAACTGGCCCGCCAGGAGGCGATGAACGACAAAC
>JBGSRM010000089.1:0-7886 GCA_041737575.1 Akkermansiaceae bacterium | reverse complement strand
GTTTGTGGTTGAGGCGAAGCGGCAGTTGGTGGGTGCGGTGTCGATTGATTTGCTGCCGGGGCCGAGCGAGATTTTGATTTTGGCGGATGCGAGTGCGAACGCGGCGTATATCGCGGCGGATTTGTTGGCGCAGGCGGAGCACGGTGGGGACAGCGCGGTGGGTTTTCTAACAACTTCATCGGTGTTGTTAGAAAAGGTGTGTGTGGAGATTGAGAAGCAGACGGCTTTGTTGGGGAGGTCGAAGATCATCAAGGAGGTTTTGAAGACGGGGACGTTTTTATTGCATGTGAGATCGATGGATGAGGGGGTTGCGATTGTGAATCATTTTGCGCCGGAGCATTTGTCTCTTGTGGTGAAGGATGAGGATGGGGTGTTGGCGCGGATACGGACGGCGGGAGCGGTTTATTTGGGTGCGGATTCGCCGGTGGCGGTGGGAGATTTTTTGGCGGGGCCGAGTCATACGCTGCCGACGGGAGGGGCGGGGAGGTCGTTTTCAGGATTGAGGGCGGATCAGTTTCAAAGGAGGACGAGTATTGTGAAGATGGATAAGGAATCTGTTAGAAAGTCATTATCGGTGGTGGAGGAGTTTGCGCGGTTGGAAGGGTTGGATGCGCATGGTGTTTCTACTTCGATACGGTTGCGTAGATAGCGGGGAGCGGAGAGCTTAGAGCGTGGAGGAAGAGAGATGAAGAGTGGGAGAGATGTAGATTTTTTTTGGGAGGGGTTGTAACGAAGTGGGATTTTTGCTTCTTGGTTAGGGTATGGAGGTGTTGAAAGGAGTTTGAGTATGTTAGAAGCTTGCATGTGTCCGGATTGTGGGCAGGTGGTTCCTGCTGGGGGATTGGCGGGGATGTGTCCGGCTTGTTTGTTGCGGCAGGGGGCGGCGGGGGATACGGGTGGTGGTGCTGCATTTACGCCACCGGCGCTGGAGGATTTGGAGAGGTTGTTTCCGCAGTTGGAGATTCTTGAGCTGATTGGGAGCGGGGGGATGGGTGCGGTTTATAAGGCGCGGCAGCGTGAGTTGGATCGGGTGGTGGCTTTGAAAATTCTGCCGCCGGGGATTGATGATCGTCCGGGATTTGCGGAAAGGTTTACGAGGGAGGCGAGGGCGTTGGCGAAGTTGAATCATTCGGGGATTGTGGCGATCCACGATACGGGTCGGGTGGAGGGTTTGTATTATTTATTGATGGAGTATGTGGATGGGTTGAATTTGAGGCAGTTGTTGCAGGACGGGAGGGTATCGTATCGGGAGGCATTGGCGATTGTTCCGATGATTTGTGATGCGTTGCAGTATGCGCATGAGGCGGGTGTGGTTCATCGAGATATCAAGCCGGAGAATATTTTGGTGGATCGGTTGGGACGGGTGAAGGTGGCGGATTTTGGTTTGGCGAAGTTGGTTGGGGCTGATGAGATGGACATGGCGCATGTTTCTGAAACGGCGCCGTTTTTGACGGAGGTGGGACAGGTGATGGGGACACCGCAATATATGGCGCCGGAGCAGATTGCGCATCCGAGTGATGTGGATCATCGCGCTGATATTTATTCGTTAGGGATTGTATTTTATCAGATGCTGACTGGTGAGTTGCCGGGACAGGATTTAGAGCCGCCATCGCACAAGGCGGCGGTGGATGTGAGGTTGGATGAGGTTGTTTTGAGGGCTTTGGAGAAGAAGCCGGAGGATCGGTATCAGAAAGCGAGCGAGGTCAAAGAGTCTGTGGAGACGATTCTATCTTCACCTATTTCAGAAGAATCGGAAGAGAGCATGTGTATGGAAATTACGTTTCATTGTCCGGGTTGTGATCAGAAGCTGTCGGTGAATTCTTCTGCTGCGGGAGCGGAAGTGAGTTGTCCGAGTTGTTCGCAGGCGATGTTGGTGCCTTCGGTTGCTGTGCCGCCGCCTTTGCAAGCTCCACCGCCGTATGTTCCAACGATGTCGCGGATGCCGCAGCATGGGCTTGGTGGGCAGGTGAGTCAGGCGAAGGGTTGGGCGATATGGGCGTTGGTTTTAGGGTTGATTGGGTTGGTGCCAGCGATTGGATTGGCGACGGGGGTATTGGGATTGATGTTTGGAATTGTGGCGTTGGTGAAGAAGACATCGATGAAGGGTTTGGCGATTGGTGGGACGATTGCGGGAGCTCTGGCTGCCGTGATGATACCGTTTCATTTGGTGGTGCTGAAGAGTGTGATAAGCGGAGCGAAGTTTGGGGCGCAGACGGTTCAGTGTTCAGGGAATTTGCATGATATTGGTGAGGCGATTTCGGAATATCGGGCGAAGAATGGAGGTGCGTATCCGGTGAATTTGCAGGTTTTGGTGAAGGAAGGATTTTTGACTGAGAAGTCGTTGAAGTGTCCGATGCTGAACCATAAGGGGGAGAAGAGTGGGTATGGGTATATGCGTCCGAATGGGACTAGTGGGTGGGGTTTGATTGCATGGGATCTAGTTCCGCATACAGCGGGAGAGAATGTGGTGACGGGACGCAATGTGTTAGATGGAAATTTGAAGGTCCGGTTTGTGAAGGAGGAGGATTTTAAATCGGAGTTGGAGGCGGGGCGGAATGGTGGTGGGTCGCCGCAGGTATCGCGACAGCAGAAGCCGAATACAACGGGTGGTGGGAGGGAAGTTTCGAGGCCGCCTGTGGATACGAGGAAACCGGTTACAGAGGCGATGTCTGTGGGGAGTGCGGTTAAGGGGTTGAAGTCGGCATCACCGCAGGAGATGAGGCCGTTGTTGCAATTTTTGGTGAAGGTGGATGTGGATGCGGCGCAGCGTGGGGAGGTGATCGGTGTGGTGAAGCCGTTGTTGAATGATGTGGATCATGGTGAGATGGCGTTTCAAGTATTTACGAAGTGGGCGGGTCAGGAGCAGGTGCCGGATTTCATAGAGATGCTGAGGGTTGCGCCGAACTCGTGGCGAGGGAAGGAGTGTATGAAGATTCTTTCGCGGATGGGAGATGCTCGGGCGGCGGGGGTTTTGGCCGAGTGTTTGAAGGAGTTTCATATTTTACGAGATGCGAAGGCGGCGTTGGCGGCTTTAGGGAGTGTGGCGAAGCCGGGGGTGTTGCCGTATTATCATTCTGAGAATGGACATGCTCGTGAGGCGGCGCGTGAGTTGTTGCGTGGGTATGGTGCGACGGATGAGGAGATTTTGGAGGAGTCGCTGAAGGCGTTGGGATCTGATGAGGCGGAGACGAGACGTTCTGCGGTTGAGTATTTGGGGAAAGCGAAGTTCGCAGATGCTGAGCGTGTGGAGGTGGCGAGTGCGGTGAGGGATTTGATTCTGGATACGGATGATAGGGTGAAGGAGGCGGCACGGACTGCGATGAAGACGTTGGCGACTGTGGCGGATGCGGACTTTCTGTTAGAGCAGATGAGTTCTACGGATGAGAAGGCGATGCGGTTGGCGACCGAGTTGTTGATTCAGTTGAAGGATATGCGTGTGGCAAAACCGTTGGCGGAGCAGCTTGCGGATCCGCAGGAGACTTATCGGGCAGGGGGGCATTTGATTACGATCGGCAGCGGTGCGGAGAGTGCGGTGATTCCTTATCTACGTAGTGAGGATGCGGCTACGAGGAAGAGGGCGGCGGATGTTTTGGCAAAAATCGGGACGAGGGCGAGTGTGCCGGCGTTGGAGGTTGCGGCGAAGGGTCCTGATTTTTTCGCGAAGGCGGCTGCTGAATCCGCACTTGGGGCGATCAAGGGTCGGTCAACAGGGAAGAACGGGAACCGATGAAAGGGGTGATGTGAGTTCGATGAGTGAAGGTGAGGATCGGTCTATGGATCGTGGTGGATTTGAGACGACGAAGTGGACGCTTGTGGAGGCGGCGGGGAGGGCGACGGATAAGCGGGCGCGGATGGCAGTGGAGGAGCTTTGCAAGACGTATTGGTATCCGCTTTATGCGCATGTTCGACGGCGAGGTCATTCCAAGGAGGATGCGGAGGATCTGACGCAGGCGTTTTTCGCGCGATTTTTGGAGAAGAATTATTTGGAGGGGTTGAGTCCAGAGAAGGGAAGGTTTCGTGCGTTTCTGCTGGCATCTTTGAAGAATTTTTTAGCGAACGAGTGGGATAAATCGCAGAGGTTGAAGCGTGGGGGAGGGTTGGAGATTTTATCGTTGGATTGGCAGGATGCGGACATGCGGTATCGGGTGGATCCTGTGGATGAGTTGAGTCCGGATAAGTTGTATGATCGTGCGTGGGCGATGACTTTGCTGGCGAGAGTGGTTGAGAAGTTGGCGGGTGTGTATGTGGGTAATGAATCGTTTGAGAAGTTGAAGCCATGTTTGACGGCGGAGAGGGGATCGATCAATTATGCGGAGGTGGCTGGGGAGCTGGGGATGAGTGAGGGGGCGGTGCGGGTTGCGGCGCATCGGTTGAGGAGGCAGTATCGGGAGTTTTTGAGGGCGGAGATTGCGGAGACATTGGTGGATCCGAAGTTGGTTGAGGATGAGTTGAGTGCGTTGTTTCGGGCGTTTAGTGAGTGAGAAGGTGGGGGTAAAAGCTGGAAGATGATGGATTGATGATTGATGATTGATGATTGATGATTGATGATTGATGATTGATGATTTTTGATTGATGATTTTTGATTTTTGATTTTTGATTTTTGATTTTGGGATGCTGGTTCTTGGTATCGGTTACAATTTCTTGCGGGGGGAGGGGAGGAGGTCTAGGTTCTTTGTATGAGTTTGTTGTTGGGGGTGAATATTGATCATGTGGCGACTTTGCGGCAGGCGCGGTATGCGGCTATGGCGGATTCGGTGAATGCGGAGCCGGATGTGGTTTTGGCGGCTTTGGAGGCGAAGGCTGGGGGAGCGGATTCGATTACGGTGCATGTGAGGGGGGATCGGCGTCATATGCAGGAGAGGGATGTTTTTCGTGTGAAGGGGGAGGTGGATTTGCCGTTGAATTTGGAGTTGGGGATTACGGAGGAGATGATGGATATGGCGTTCCGGTTGAAGCCGGATTTCGCGTGTTTGGTTCCGGAGACGCGGGAGGAGGTGACGACGGAGGGGGGATTGAATGTTGTGGCGTTGTTCGGGACGGTGAGGGAGGCGGTGAAGCGTTTGCAGGATCATGGGATGCGGGTGAGTTTGTTCATTGATCCTTTGGTGGAGCATGTGGAGGAGTCGGCGCGGATGGGTGCGGATATGATCGAGCTGCATACGGGGTGTTTTGCGAATGCGGAGGATAAGGGGGAGGAGTTGGGTCGTTTGGTGGCGGCGGCGGAGTTGGGGAGGAAGTTGGGTTTGCAGGTGAATGCGGGGCATGGGATCAATTATAAGAATTTGAGTGAGCTACTAGTGGTGCCGTACTTGAGCGAGTTGAATATCGGGCACAGTATTGTTTCGCGGGCGATGACGGTGGGGATGCGAAAGGCTGTGGAGGAGATGGTGGAGGGGATGAAGGTGTATCAATCAGGGTTATGATGATTTACGGAATCGGAATTGATGTGGTGGAGGTGGATCGGATCGAGGCGGCGATGTTGCGGCAGGGGGAGGATTTTGTGGTGAGGTTGTTTACGGAGAGGGAGAGGGAGTATTGTGACAAGCAGGTGAGACCGGGGTTGCATTATGCGGCGCGGTTTGCAGCGAAGGAGGCGGTATCGAAGGCATTGGGGACGGGGATTGGGGCGAGTGTGGGGTGGTTGGATATGGAGGTGGTGCGTGGGGAAGGTGGAGCACCGGTGATGGAGTTTTATGGGAAGGCGAAGGATTTTCTGGTGGGTCAGGGGATTGCGGAGGTGCAGGTTAGTTTAAGTCACGCGAGGGATTATGCGGCGGCGAATGCGGTGGCGATCCGGCATTTGGTTTGAGGGAAATTTTAAAGTCCTAATATTGGAAGGACGGAAGGAGGGATTCCGTGATTTGTTTGCTGCTTATCCTAAAAAGGAAATTGGAACCACGAATGGACACGAATTTTCAAAGCGTTATGAGTAAATCCCAACTTCCCCAGAGGGTGAGTGAAGCTTTTTTCGTAAACGGCGGAGCAGTCGTTCAATATCGCGGATAAAGGGGAGCCGGAGTCGTCCATTTTTGGCTTATTATAAAACGTTTTCTTGACGGGAATGGCGATGTAGGGAAACTCAACGCAATGAAAAACCTCGTTAGATTTGGATGTGCGCTTGTGGTTTGTGCGATTTTTAGTTCCTGCGGAATTCCGATGGCTGCTGTGCGGACTTTGAAGAATGCGCCACAGACGGTTACGAATGCGACGAATGAATTGCTTGCTGAGTGAGGTTCAGTGAGTGGAGGTTTTGACCGATCTTGAGAGGTCATCCAGGTAGGAAAAGTCCAGCCATGTGGTGTGAAGCGGCAGCAGTTGCGGGAAGAGGTTGGCCCATTCGCAGATGATGATCGCGTTTTCGTCGAGGTAGTCGTCCCAGCCTAGATTGATGAGTTCTTCGGGTGATTTTAAGCGGTAGAAATCGAAGTGATAGATGTGAGGGGTTGCCTCGGTGTATTCGTTGACGAGGCTGAAGGTGGGGCTGGTAACGGAGGTTTCGGGGTGAATAGTGCTGAGAAAGCCTTTTGTCCAATGGGTTTTTCCGGAGCCGAGGGGCCCGACAAGTGCGAAGATGTCGCCGGGTTTGGCGGATTGTGCAAAGAATGCGCCGAGGTTTTCCATTTCCTGTGGATGGGCGATACGGTATTCGCGGCTCATGGGTGTTTCTGGTGTTTTTTCAGAACAGCACGGACGTCGCCGATGTAAACGGAAGCTCTTGCTTCGAGCAGGACGCGGTCGGGATCGTTGCTGAGCCAGAGGGTGACGGGGCGTTTTAGTTTTTTGTAAGGAGCGAGTTCGAGGGTGGTGGGGTTGATTTTGCGCATGGCGAGGCTGAGACGAATGGCTTCCTGGCCCATGTGTTTTTCTTTTGCTTCGACTTTGACGGTTGCGAGGTAGGGGCTTTTGAAGGGGAGGAGGAGCATGATATGAGTTTCGCCGACGTCGAGTTTTTGGCTGCGAAGGTGAAGCATGGCAGAGAAGAGGTCGCGTGCGGGGCCGTGTGCGAAGGTATAGGAAAGGCCACTGGTTATTTTTTTATCGAGGGATGTGGTGGTTTCTTTGACGGTGACGTTTGAGGAGGTGTAGCGGTTGATGTTTTCGACTTTTTCCGAGGTGGTTTCGGTGGAGCTGAAGTATTTTGATTGGAGGGTTGTGGGGTGGATTTCCGACCAGTATGCGTGGTGGTAGGGGAAGAGTGTGGCGGCGGCGCCGTGGCTTGAGGCGGTCGATGTAATTACGAAAGCGCCAGGTTTTTTTATGCCGGGGGGAGCGAAGTCGATTTCAAGGGAGCCGGCGTCGAGCATGCCTTTCCAACTGAGGCTGTATTCTAGTTTCGCAGGAGAGATGTTGGGGTGAGTTCCGGGTTTCGTGGAGGTGAGGGATTCTTTCCATTCGGGGTTTGCGATGGCTGCGGAAAGGGTGATAAGGAGGATGGGGATGGTGCGCATGGGGTTGTTGGGACGGAAGGGTTGAGATTCTTATTCGTTTGGTTGGGCGAGGTTTGAGAAGAGGATTTTGCCGTTGCGTTGTGGGGAGTTGTTTTGCTGGAGGGCTTGAGTGAAAGCGGTGATCGGGAAGGTGGAATCGATGGACTGTGTGAGTTTACCCGAGATGGATAGATTGGCGAGTTTTGAGTAGAGGTTTTGGAGGTTGGTGATGGGTGTGTTTTCGATCCATTTTGTGACCCAAAGGCCGCGGAAGCGGATGTCTTGAAAGATGAGCGGGCTGTTGGGGATGGTGAGTGGTTTGCGAGACATGGCGCCGTAGGTGATGTGAGATGCGTTGTTTGCGAGTAGTTTGATCAGGCGGAGGGCGCTATCGCCGCCGACGGCGTTGAAGGCGAGTTTGGCGGGTTGTTTGCCGAGGATGGTTCGTGATTTTTCCAG
>JBGSRM010000057.1:0-3934 GCA_041737575.1 Akkermansiaceae bacterium | reverse complement strand
GTCAGAATCTTCGTATGCACCTTCCCGGGTATGCTCTCCATCGTCTCACTCGCCATCCCCAGCGTCATCCGCTCCATCCAATAAATCCGTATCGACATCTGCACCAGAAACGCCTCCAACTGATCAATCCCGTCCGTATGCGCGAACGCCTTGATCACCGCACTCTCCAGCGCGCGATTCTGCTCGGAAGCCGATACCACATCCGTAATCACCGGACTTAAATACACCGTCGTCCGCTGCGGAGCCCCCACGTAATAATAGATCACAACCGCCGGCTTCCCCACGGAATACAAACGCTCCACCACTTCCTCCTCCCTCACATCACTCGGTATCACCTGATCCGCGCCAAACAAATACACATACAGCGCAATCGACGAATCCACACTGTGATAATCCAAAAACGCCTCCAAATCCTTCCTGTCCCTATCCGGCAGCAACCCCTGCGGATCCACCAAATACGACTTCGACTTGTCCGCGAAATATTCCAAAAGATACTTCTCCTGAACCTCGTTGGATTCCTCCTCCACTCCCAAATCCTCCACCCTCGCTTCCACCCCCTCCAAAACCGTCTCCGGCTCCTTCTCCTCCTCCGGCAAAGAATCAAAATCTAACAAAATCCCCCCCGCCATCCACCCCTCCTCGATCATCTCGGATCTCACCTCCGCATCCCAAGTCGGCAACGGCGGTTCCACCCCGCCCCGCACCCAACTAACAAACAAAAACAAAACCACAAAAACAAACCTCATCGCTCCGCACCCTCCTCCCGTTCAGCCGGTTCCTGACCCACATGCCCGCTCCGTATCTTCTTCACCAAATCCTCCACCCCCGCAGGCGTCGCCACCCTCCGCTCGAATTTTTCCACATCCCTCCTCGCCTGCCTGCACCTCTGCTTCAACAACCTCTCCATATACCCCATGCATCGCAAAACCCCCTCACCATACTTGCCCTGCAACCAATATGAATGCGCCCTGCTCAAACACTCGAAAGTATCCGCCTCCTCCAAAAACGCATCCAACATATACCCGAAACTCATCCCCGCCGACTTCGTATCCGGATCGATCACCAGCAAGATCCCGCACTCGTTCGGCATCTCCATCGGCACATCCTCGAAAACACCCCGGTTCAATAACCAAAATCCAAACTGCCTCATATTCCCCGTCTCCCCCAGGCTCCCCGTGTAAATCGCAAAAAACAACTGCGGAAACGTCCGCATGAACTTCTCCTGCCTCTCCTCCAATTTATCCCTGTCATTCCGCCGGAACAACCCCGCCACATCCGTCAAACTACGCAACTTCACCTCCACCTTTCCGAAAAGTCGGTCAGCATCTCCTATCGTAAATCCACAATGCGGACACGCCACCGCAGCTCTATGGATTCGCTGCACACACCTGGGACACTTCATTTATGCCAACCATTACTACGAGAAACACAGTAAATGGTCAAAAATAAATTCCACCTATTCCATCTTCCTCAGAAATCCTCTTCATCTTCCTCCTCATCATCATCCCGATCCTCATCACCCCCGTCATCCTCATCACCCCCGTCATCCTCCTCATCATCACCATCCTCATTTTCCGTATAAACCGGCGGCTTAGCCACCTCCAAACCAAACGACTCCACCCACCCATCCAAGGTCTCCGCATCTCCCAGCTTCTCATCAAAAAATTCCACCACCTTCACCTGCCCGGCTTCCTTCTCCACATCTCGCATCGCTGTCAACTTTACGACATACGCTTCGCGTATCTTCTCCAGCTCCGCAGCATACAGGGCATTGACCTCTCCCTGCTTCCGTTCGTGGTAAACCACATACTTCACCATATCATGAGCCACTGAAATCCCCTTCTGATTGATCTCTTTCGTTAATATCCGCTCATTTCCCACACACCTCTTCAACTCCTCGATCACAGGCTCCCATCGGTCCTGCCCTGACTTGTTCAACACCTTCACATACGCGTTCAAATCCCACTTGAACTTGTCATCATTCGCCTTGTGACCCTCCTCACGCTTCTCCCCCGAGGCAACTACCAACTCCTTCGCTTTCGCCATCAATTCCTCCGCCGCCTGAATCGAATCTCCTGAACCCTCCCCTGTCTTCTTGTTCTTGGATACGTCGGAACTCCACTCAATGATAAATCCGGAATCCATCTCGGACCGCTCCCGCGCCGCCCAAGACCCGTCAGACCTTGCCACCAAGGCCACATCATCCTCCATCGCGTTGTCCTCATCAGACCACTTCACCGCTCTCCACGGCTCCCCGGTAACCCACTTCCAATACATGCCTTCCAACATTCCTCCCAACCAAAAGGTCTTATCTTTCCCCATCTTCTCCACCATCTTTTTCAACACCCCTGCCTCCTCCTCATCTGAAACAACCATCAACTCCCCGCCACCCATCTTCGCAAAATCAACAGCCTCCTCCCACGTCGTTTCACGCGGCACACAAAACAACCGCCGCTCTCCCGCCAAAATAGTCCCCACCGGATAAAAAACAGAACTCCCTCCCAACGAAGCACGCGTCTTCTCCAACTGCGCCTTCAACGCCCCGGGATTCGTCCCGTCTCCGCGCCATTGAATCACAAACCCACATTCCTTCTCATCATCCGCCGCCACCAAACTCCCGTCCTTCTTCGCATACACATGCAAACCCTCTCCAGTAGGCGAAAGAATCATCGTCTGCCCGTCCATGAAACACCAGGACGTTCCGCTCCATCCCGCTCCTACCCAAAATTCCTTACCTCCTGCAACATCCTTCGTTATCTCCTCTACCGCCGTAACATCCGTCACCAGATGACCCCCATACTCCTCCGCATATAACGCCGCATGATGCCAGGTCATCTTCTCTGAAATATAAAGATAATCATTACCCCCTATCTTTTTGCTGCCCACCGGCATCTCCTCACGCCTCCCCAATAACAAAGCCGATTGCAATCTCTCCAGCGAATCCTCGACCGACTCCTCCTCCTTCTCCCTTTCACGCACGGATCCGCTATTCCCATTCCCATTCCCATTCCCATTCCTGGGTATGTGAACAGGCCTCTCGATCACTTCCCTCTCCGCATTACGCCTGTCGCGGTCAGCCTCCTGCCTTGCTAAAATTTCAGCATTCTCTCGCAAACGCTCCTTCTTCGCCTCATTCACATAACTCCACGTCTGCTGCACCGCAATCACCAGAATCACAATCACAACCACCTTCAAAACCAAATTGTTAGCACCTCCACCCTTGCCCTTCGCCCCCACTTTGCTGGCTGTCGATAAACTGCTTGTCGGTCTTCCTACTTTCGCCCCGGCTCCCGCGACAGCCAGCGAACTTGTCCCGTTCGCTGCCTTGTCCAAAGCATCCAAAAAATCCTTAGCTGATGTCATCCTGCTCGCAGGCTCCGCACTCAACGCCTTCTTCAAAACCTCATCCACACCTTTCTTGCAGCCGCAAAGAGTAGATGCCGCCACCGCCTCCTCACCATACGCAACACCCGTGATCAATTCGTAAAAAATCACTCCCAGCGAATAGATGTCGGAACTCTGGGTCGCCACACCGCCTCCCTTTACTTCAGGCGCCATGAACCGCTTCTCACCCCCATGCCCCAGACTCTCATCCGACGTCGCCCGCGATCCGAAATTCATGATCTTCGGCTCCACCTTCTGATTCAGCAAAACATTCGATGGATTCAAATTCCCATGAATAATCCCGTTCCCATGCGCATAATGCATCCCATCACAAATCCCCTTCATGATCGACATCGCCTGCGCGAACTCAACCGCATGGCCTGCCGTTGATCGGCCCAATGACTTGCCGGGAACAAACTCCAAAATGTAATACCCCATCCCCTCCAACTGCCCCGAATCAAAAATGCTCACCAAATTCGGATGCTTCAACGCAGCCACCGCCTTGATATACGCCTCCTTCGATTCCTGCCTCGCCACATCGAATTTCGCA
>JBGSRM010000048.1:0-13381 GCA_041737575.1 Akkermansiaceae bacterium | reverse complement strand
AGATGGGGAGTTACTGGTGGGATGGTAAGGGCCGTTAGATATGGACGCTTGGGGACAAGCGTCCCTGCCTGGGTTTCTGGCGGCTGTAAGAACGGGAAAGAACCGAGGGGGGGATAGCACCGCAAGATATGGACGCTTGGGGACAAGCGTCCCTGCCTGGTTTTCTGGCGGCTGTAAGAACGGGAAAGAACCGATGGGGGGATAGCACCGCAAGATATGGACGCTTGGGACAAGCGTCCCTGCCGATTTTTAAAAAAGTAATTACAATCGAATTTTTGTATTGCCTGTGGTGGGGGGATTGTTACACATGTTCTGTCTAAATTATTTTTTGGGTTAATTAATGTCTATTTTTATTATTTTATGAAATCAAAATTTCGCCACCTCTGCTCGCTCTCCATCGCTGCGCTTCTCACCGCGCCAGTTTCACAGGCCGTCACTTACACGTTCACCGTTCCTGACGCCTTCACAACCGGCAGCGACAATTGGTCGACCGACCCCTCGGGCGTCATCGCGCCCAACCCCAAATGGAGTGCGGTGCCTGTAAGCGCCTCTGACACATCATTGGTCTTCACCTTGCAAGCGACGGGCAACTCTCAAACCCAGACGACGGGCTCAGTCAACGATATCGCCAACCCGTTTCAGTTGAACAGTCTGACTTTCAACTCGAATCCTTCTGCTGGTAATGGTTCACAAGTTGTAGCTCTTAACATCTCTGGGAGTCCATTGGATTTCGTGTCCAACGGGGCTACCACCCCACAAGTTAATCTGAGTGGAAATAGAAGCAACGGACAACTTGTGAACTTTGCCGTTTCCAACAACATTGTTCTCACTAACAACACCCTCTTTACCGGCAACGGCACCGCCAGCTTTACCATCAGCGGAGCAATCAGCGGCGCTGGCACATTCACCAAGAGCGGCACCAGCACACTGGTTCTTTCCGGCGCGAACAGCTACGACGGCGGTACCAGCATTAATGCTGGCACCCTCTCGATTACCTCGACGGGCACCTTGGGGCAGAACGTGAATACCAACAATGTCTCCCTGAACGCGGGAGGACTTCTGAACCTGACTGCCGCTGGCAACACGGGCGCCAACCAGACGATCACCCTCACCAGCACGGCGGGTAGTCTCGCCACACTGGGTCTCGGATACAACGGTATCCCGGCCGCCACCATCGTACAAGCCGACACCAATGGCGGCGTGATCGCCATCAATTCGGTGGTTGGATATAACCAAAACCTCTCCACCGTGCTTTCCGGGAAGAACCTTTTCCTCGGCGGCATCGGAACCACCAGCACTTTCACCGGCGCTGCTGGCACGATTGCGGCGGGCAATGATTCCACCTACCGCCTCGGCGACGGGGGTGGCTCGATCTCTTTCAACACCGCGAACCTGTTCACAGGAGCCAATTTCGTCCAGATCGGCTCAACGGCTACCGGAGGCACCGGCACTGTCATTATCGGCGCCGCGCAAAACTACACCGGAGCGACCACCGTCACCGCTGGCACGCTGAGCGTCAGCGCGGCCAACAACCTCGGTGGGGCATCTGCCGACTTGGTGTTTGACGGAGGTACCCTGCGAGTCACCGGCACCGCTCTAACCAGCCTCACCAGCCTCGGTCGCACCAATCCGGTCGTATTCAACTCCACCAAGACCGTGGGCTTGGACATCGCCGATGCGGGCAACACCTTTACCGTCGGTCAAGTCCTGAACCAAACCACCGGCGGCTTCACCAAGTCTGGCGCGGGCACGGCGATCCTCGACCAAAACAACACCTTCACTGGTGCGGTGAATCTCAACGCGGGCACCCTGCAGCTTCGCCATGCCAACGCCATCGACACGGCAACCGCCGTGAATGCAGTCAACGGCACCACGCTGCAGCTTCGCAACAACAACGCCACCATATTCAACACCCCACTGACAACTCTGAGTTCCACCGGCGGCGCCACCCTGACAATCGATGTGAACAGGGTCTCCTCTGGTACTGGCAATCAACTGACTCTGAACGGTGGGCTTTCGTCCCAGCAGAACCACGGTAACGAAAACAATATTAACTTTACCGGTGGCAACAGTTACACGCTGAGTGTTCCAACACTATCAATTAATCGCTTCGGTAGTGGCGGCGGCGGTGGGGGATTGCATCTGAATGCGAATTCCACAAGTGTGTCAATCGGAGCGGCCACCTTGAATTCTACCCAAGGTTTCTTCGTGGATCTGGCTGGTACGACCACGGGCAATACGATGGGTGCCATGGACCAAGTAACCGGCACGTTCAGCCTTCGAAAGTCGGGTTCTGGAACATGGAGAGTCAATGGCTCCAGCGATTTCACCGGTACCACCAGCCTCACTGGGGGCGTTCTGGAAGTCGAGGTCATGGCCAACGGCGGTTCGAATAGCGGCGTTGGTCGCTCGACAAATGCAGCCAATCAGCTGCTCCTCAATAACGCCACGACCCTGCGCTACGTGGGGTCAGCAAACGCCCTACCGACCGCGCATTCACGATCAATGGCACGGCTGCGGGTCACGGAGCGACCATCGAATCCTCCGGCGACGGCACTCTCTCGTTCAGCGGTGGCCCAGCCTTGGCCTACGGCACAACCGCCCAGACCCGCACCCTCACTCTTGGCGGCACGAATATAGGAAACAACACCTTCGGCAAGGTCATTGCCAACAACACTGGTGGCACCAATCTCACTAGCCTTGTGAAAGCTGGTGTCGGCACATGGGTTCTTAATCAAGTGAACACCTACGGCGGTTCCACTCAGATTACAGGTGGTATTTTATCGATTGCTGCGGGAGGGACGATTAACTCGAGCTCTGGGGTTTCGATCACGAATGGAGGGGAATTCCGTTATAATTCGAGCACAAATCTTTCCCCGACGGTTACGTTTACGAATGGCACGATTTCGGGCACGAACTGGAATGGTTCGCTTAGTGGGTTGACGATTGGAGCGAACAATACGATTTCTCCTGGTAACAGCCCTGGGACAGCGACGACGGTTGATCAGACATGGGGACCGAGTGGTTCGTATCTTTTTGAAATTAACAATGCGGAAGGGGCAGCTGGTGCTGCTTCCGGATGGGACTTAGTGAATGGCACGGGAGCTCTTACGATTTCTGCGACTAGCTCGAATACCTTCACGATCGATCTTGTGAGTCTTACTTCGATGAATGCCGCAGGACTTGCAGATAACTTTGATGATACAATGGGTTATGCATGGTTGATTGCGGATTTTGCGAGTATAACAGGATTTGATGCGGACAGTTTCTTCATTGATGACACAGGCTTTGCCAATCCTTACGAGGGTACGTTTGCAGTTGCTTTGGGAGATACCGTTTCAGGTGGAAATAACACACAAATCTATGTGACCTACACGGCGATTCCTGAGCCAAGCACGATGTTGCTGGGAGCTCTTGGGGCGTTGGCGTTGCTGCGCCGTCGTCGCCAAGGTTGAGATTCAGGTCTCATTATCTGGTTAGATATCCACGGCTGTCAGAACAGAGAGGAGACGATGGGATGAATCAAGCCGTGAGATATGGACGCTTGGGGACAAGCTTCCCTGCCTGGTTTTTGGGCCTGGTTCAAATTTTCCATCCCGCAGGGGAGGGACGGATTTTTACTATGATTCTAGTTTTTGGAAGGCGTCCATGCCGTCGGAGACATTGGTGACGTTTTGGAAGCCGAGGGCGGTTAGGTATTCGCAGGCTTTGGCGGATCTCATGCCGGATTTGCAGTGGATGTTGATTTTTTGGTCTTTGGGGTGGTTGGGGGCGTATTGGGGGAGGGTGCGGAGAGGGATCAGTTTGGCTTGGGGGATGTGAGAGATGTTCCACTCATCCTGTTCGCGGACGTCGAGGAGGAGGGCGTTGAGGTTATCGGAGTCGATGAGTGATTTGAGTTCCTGGGCGGTGATGGTTTGCATGGTATTGGAGTGGCAGGTTGGAGATGAAGTGGTTTCCGGGTTATGGACGGAGGTGATGGATGGGTGGGAGCCGCAGAGGCGGCAGGAGGGGTCTTGGGGGAGGTTCAGGGTGCGGAAGGAAGTACTAAGTGCATCGTAGATGATGATTTTCCCGAGGGGAGGGTTGCCGATGTTGAGGATTAGTTTGATGGTTTCCATGGCCTGGAGGGAGCCGATGATGCCGGGGAGGACGCCGAGGACTCCGGCTTCGGCGCAGTTGGGGACGGCGTCCGGTGCGGGGATGTCGGGGAGGAGGCAGCGGTAGCAGGGGGAGCCGAGGTGTGGAGCGAAGACGGTGAGCTGGCCCTGGAAGCGGTGGATGGCGGCGTGGACGAGGGGTTTGCGGAGTAGGAAGGCGGTGTCGTTGGTGAGGAAGCGGGTGGGGAAGTTGTCGGAGCCGTCGAGAATGATGTCGTAGTTTTGTGCGATGGAGATGGCGTTTTCCGGGGAGAAGCGTGTGGGGTGGAGGTCGAGTGAGATGTGGGGGTTGATTTCGCGGAGGTGTTGTGCGGCGGAATCGAGTTTTGATTTTCCGATGGAGGATTGGGAGTGGAGGATTTGGCGGTGGAGGTTGGAGAGGTCAACGGTATCGGGATCGATGAGTCCGATTTTTCCGATGCCAGCGGCGGCGAGGTAGATGGCGGCGGGGGAGCCGAGACCGCCGGTTCCGATGATGAGGACGGAGGAGTTTTTGAGGCGGAGTTGTCCCTCCGTTCCGATTTCGGGAATGATGAGGTGACGGGCGTAGCGTGATGTTTCCTCTTTGCTGAGCACGGGTGATGTTTAGGGAGGGAAATTGGATGAAGGAACCACGAAAATCACGAAGCACACGAAAAGAAGAGGGGTTTCAACCCGAAATCCGAAGTTCCAGATGAGTTACTGCTAATTTTACAACGGAGACACGGAGGAAACGGAGAACACGGAGGTGATGTTTTTTACGCACAGACTTTTGGCAATCGGTATGAAATCTAAAATTCGCAGTCGGGTTTCAATTTTTCAACGCAAAGCCGGAGAGGTCGCAAAGGGTCGCAAAGCTCTACATGTGTGTTCAAGTGGATATTGGTGTATAGCTCCTTTGGTTATTCGCGGCGGGAAAAGAGGAGGAAGACGTAGTAGAGGAGGGTGGCGAGGGAGCCGACGGCGGCGACGACGTAGGTCATGGCGGCCCAGAAGAGGGCGTTTTTGGATTTTTCGTGATCGATGGATGAGGAGACGCCGGAGTTTTCGAGCCATGCGAGGGCGCGTTTTGAGGCGTCGAATTCGACGGGGAGTGTGACGAAGGAGAAGAGGGTGGTGACGGCGAAAAGTGCGACCCAGATGTAGAGCATGGATGGGGAGCTGAAGATGGCGGCACCGAGGATGCTGGCGATCATGACGAAGTTGAGGGCGGTGCCGGCGAATTGGACGGCGGGGACCATTTTGGAGCGGAGGGTGAGCCAGGCGTAAGCGGTTTTGTGTTGGATGGCGTGGCCGCATTCGTGAGCTGCGACGGCGGCGGCGGCGATGGAGTTCATGTTGTAGACGGACTCGCTGAGGTTGACCGTTTTGTTGGCGGGGTTGTAGTGATCGGTGAGTTGGCCGGGAGTGCTGATGACGCGGACGTCGGTGATGCCGTTTTCGCGGAGCATGATTTCAGCGATTTGTGCGCCGGTGTAGCGGATGGGGATTTGAGAGTATTCGGTGAAGCGGCGTTTCAGGGTGCTGCTTACGAGCCAACTGACGAGGGCTGTGGCAGCGAAGATGATGAGCAGGACTGGGGAGATGCCGTAGATGAAGGCTGGTTGGAAGAGGGATGTGTTCATGTGGGTGAATGTATGAGTGAAATTGGTTGTCGCAAGTAGAAGCGGAGTAATTACGACATTTTTTTCATAATTTTTTAAGCCCGAAAATAGATGAGCAGAAAAGCCGATTTTTGAACCACGGAATGCACGGAATACACAGAATGAGGGGAGTGTTTGTGTAGGGAGTCGTGTTGTCGTTTTGAAGAGATCCTGTTAGATTTTATTTTCGATGAGGCGGAAGCGGTCGTGGTAGATGCCGTGGTTGAACTTTTTGCAGCAGGAGTAGCAGGCGAGGGGTTTGTTGATGGGGCGGACGCGTTTGATGATGGAGAGGCAGGCGGGGCAGACGTAGTGGTATTTGCGTTTGAGTTTGCGGCCTTTGAGAGGGAGAGAGTGGCAGGCGTGTTCGCCGGGGATGCCGAGTTCCGAGCAGGCGATTTGCCATTCAGGGCCGTGGGGGTCGATTTTTCGTTTGCCGCAGCGTTCGTAGGCGAGGAGGTGTGCGAATTCGTGTTTGAGGGTTCGCCAGACGGCGTCTTCGGAGATGTCCTTGAGTTTCGAGTTGAGCTCGATGAGGCGGGTGGGCCACCAGGCGCGGCCAGCGGTGGTTCTCATGCGGGGGTTCCATGAGACGCGGACTTTGCGGGAGAGTTCGGGGAGGGAGAAGGCGATGGCTTGTTCGCGGCACCATGTGGTGAGGCCGGGGTCGGGCAGTGTGGAGTCAGCGAGGGGGGATTGGGTTTGGGGAGTTTTCGCGAGGTTGCGCACCCATGAGGGGAAGCGGAATTCCAGTTGCGAGAAGGTTCGTGGCATTCGGGGTGGAAGCTAGGGATGGGAGGGGATGGATGCAAGTCTTGGGGTGTGAATTTTCTGGGAAAGTTTTGTGATTTTTTTTACCACGAATCACACGAATTTTCACGAATGGGATTTGGGGTTGATATTGCATGTGAGGGGGGAGTGGGTATGGTTTTCGAGTAATGATTTTCGGAAAATATGTTTTTTTGTGGGTGATGATGTGTGGGGTGTTGTTTGGGGAGGTGGAGAAGATTGAAGGGGATGAGGATGATGGGGTGAGGGTATCGGTTCTGGGGTATCATGATTTTTCCGAGAAGGAGGCGGAGACGGCGATGAGGATTCGGACGTCGAAGTTCCGGGGGCAGATGGAGGCGTTGAGGGAGCTGGGTCTGGCGGTGATTCCGATGAGTGATTTCATTGCTTGGAAGAAGGGGGAGAAAGAGATTCCGCAGAAGTCTGTGGTGATTACTTTGGATGACGGGTGGAAGTCGGTTTACACGGATGCGTTTCCGATTTTGAAGGAGTTCGGTTATCCGTTCACGATTTATTTGTATGAGGATTACGTCGATGGGGGAGGGAAGGCGCTGACGACGGGGATGATTGAGGAGATGTTGGCGCATGGAGGGACGATCGGGTGTCACTCGAAGTCGCATCCTTATCCGCAGACGGTGAGGAATCAGCAGAAGCGAGGTGAGGAGTCTTATGCGAAGTTTTTGGAGGCGGAGATGGGAGGGTCGAAGAGGTTTTTGGAGAAGAAGTTCAAGCAGGAGGTGACGACGTATGCGTATCCGGGAGGATTTTTTACGGAGGAGATGTTAGGGAAGGCGGAGGAGGTGGGGTATACGTATTTGTTTACGGTGCAGCCGGGGAAGGTGAAGAGGGGGATGCCGGATAATGTGTTGCCGAGGTATGTGATTTTAGGGAATTACGATAAGATTTTCGAGTTTGCGACGACGTTTCGTGAAGCTGGTGGTGAGGTGTCGAGTGGTGGAGGGGTTTTGGTGAAGGAGACGAAGTATCCGGTGGTTCCCAAGCCGGGGACGGTGGTGCAGGGGCGTATGCCTGAGGTGGGGGTGGACTTCTCGAAGGCGGAGGATGTAGATGTGGAGACGTTAAAAATGCAGGTGGCGGGTTTTGGGGAGGTGCCAGCGGTGTATGATGCGGAGAAGGGGAGTTATGTGTGGCAGGTGAACCGGCGTTTGCGGGAGAAGGTTTGTTCGGTTCAGGTGAGTTGGAAGGATAAGGCGGGGAAGGTGGTGGAGGAGCCGATGAAGTGGAGTTTTGAGGTGGATTTAGAGGCGGCGTATTTGCCGGATGAGTAGGGGAAACTTTAAATTTTAAGTTTTAAATTTCAAGATTAGCGGAGGCCTCTTAGGAGGAATTCGGCGTTGGTTTTGGTGGGTTTTAGGTTGTCCAGGAGGGTGACCAGGGCGTCGCCGATGGGGAGGGCGGCGAGTTGTTTGCGGACGTCGATGACTTTTTTGAATTCGTCCGGGTGGTAGAGGCGGTCGTCGTTGCGGGTTCCTGATTGGGGGATGTGGATGGCGGGGAAGACGCGGCGTTCGGCGAGTTCGCGGTCGAGGCGGACTTCCATGTTGCCGGTGCCTTTGAATTCCTCGAAGACGACGTCGTCGAGGCGGGATTCGGTTTCGACGAGGGCGGTGGCGAGGATGGTGAGGGAGCCGCCGTTTTCGATGTTGCGGGCGGTTCCGAAGAATTTGCGGGATTTTTGGAGGGCTACTGGGGAGACGCCGCCGGAGCCGATGGGGCCGCCTTGCATGGCGGAGTTGTGGCCACGGGCGAGGCGTGTGAGGGAGTCGAGGAGGAGGACGACGTGTTTGCCGAGTTCGACCATGCGTTGGGCGCGGGCGATGACGAGGTCCGCGACTTGGGCGTGGCGTTTGGGTGGTTCGTCGAAGGTGGAGGCGTAAACGGGTGCGTCAACGGTTTCCTCGAAGTCGGTGACTTCTTCGGGGCGTTCGTCGAGGAGGAGGATGACGAGTTCGATGCCGGGGTTGTTGGCTTTGATGGATTTGGCGATTTGTTTGAGGAGGATGGTTTTGCCGCCGCGAGGGGGGGCGACGATGAGGCCGCGTTGGCCTTTTCCGAGGGGGGCGATGAGGTCGATGACGCGGACGCCGAGGTATTCCGTGCCGGCACCTTCGAGGTGGATGCGGCTGTCGGGGAACATCGGTGTGAGCTTGTCGAAGTCGGTGGGTTCGCGCCACTCGGAGGTGGGGGTGCCTTCGATTTCGAGGATTTCGGCGGTGGTGAGGTATTTGTCGCGTTGGACGGGTTGGCGGACTTTGATTTTGAGGAGTTGGCCGTTGCGGATTTTGGCATCGGTGAGGGTTTGTCCGCCGATGTGGATGTCGTCCTGGGAGGGGCGGAAGGAGCGCTGGGGGTCGCGGATCATGGCGAAGTGTTCCTTGCCGAATTCGACGACGCCTTGGCAGGTGACGTTGGAGCCGTTGGCGAGGTAGAAGCAGATGATTTCGTAGATGAGCTGGGTTTTGGTGATGCCGCCTTGGATTTTGCGGGGGATTTCGGAGGCGATCGATTGGAGTTCGGCGAGGGATTTTTTGCGGAATTCGTTGAGGTCGATGTGCTCGGGGACGGGGAAGGGAGCTGGTTCCGTTGTGGCGGGGATGGAGTTGGGAGCGGGCTCAAGGGTGGTGGTGCCGGTGGCAGCAGGTTCTTGAGGTGAGGTGTTTGTTTGGTCGTTTTGTGACATGGAGATTTTTGGGAAGATTTTGCAGTAGCGCTGGATTTGAGCCTTGAGGGTGTCGGGTTCGCCATCGTTCCAGAGGACGACATCGGCACGGGCAGATTTTTCTTCGAGGGGTAGTTGAGCGGCGAGGACGGAATGGATCAGTTCGTCATTCCAACCGCTGCGAGCCTTGAGTCTGGCTATTTGAGTGTCGCGGCTGGTAGAGACGGTGATTGTTTGGTCTTGGCCGAAATCGAATCCGTTTTCGAAGAGGAGCGGGACGTCCGCGAGGAAGCACCGCACGCCTTGTGTAGCGGCTTTTTGTTTGAGATCAAGACATTCTTGGCGGACGTGGGGGTGGAGGATGTTTTCGAGGGTTTGGCGTTTTTCGGGATTTCCGAAGACTTCGAGGCGGAGGTTTTCGCGGATGATTTTGCCGGAATCGGGATCGAGGATGTGGGGGCCGAAGCTGGCGGCGATTTCGGAGATGATTTGGGGGTTTTGGAGGAGATTTTTGACGGAGGCGTCCGAGTCGAAGATGACGATGTCCGGGATGAATTTTTTAAAGAGGCGGACGGTGGTGGATTTTCCGGTGGCGATGCCGCCGGTGAGAGCGAGGGTTAGCATGGGGTGGGATGGAGTTTAAGATGAGAGAATGCGGGTAGGAAGAAAAGAGTGGAGGGAATTTTTGAGTGGCAAGAGTCTTGCCAGCGGGGTGATGAGAGGGTAAGCGAGCAGGTCTGAGAGAACAGTTAAATAGTAAAAAGCGATGAATGATTTACCGAGCCTGCATCCGAAGCGCCTGAAGTGGCGTTTGGAGTGGTTGGGGCAGGTTTGTGTGGAGTGGGTGATCGCGCGATTGCCGGGGGCAGTGGTTTTCCGTGTTGGGGAGTGGTTTGGAGGGGTGTTGTGGCATGTGATGGGGTTGAGGAGGAGGATTGTTTTGAAGAATTTGCGGATTGTGTATGGGGGTGAGAAGAGTTTTGAGGAGATAAGGAAACTGGCGAGGGAGTCGTTCCGGAGGAGTATTGCGAATTTGTTTTCCGCGGTGCATACGGCGCAGGTGAAGTTTGAGGAGTTGGAGAGGAGTGTGACGTTGGAGAATACGGAGTTGGGGAAGGAGGTGACGAGTTTGGGGCGTGGGGTTTTGATATTGCCGCCGCACATGGGGAACTGGGAGGTGTTGAGCAGGATGAACCGTTTGTATGCGCAGGGGCTTAAGACCGGTGCATTTTACCGTCCATTGAACAATCCGTATTTGGACGAGCGGCTTGCGAGGAAGAGGATGTCAGAGGGGATGAGGTTGTTTGCGAAGAAGGATAGTATGCATGTGTTGGGAGGATTTTTGAGGGGTGGAGGGATGTTGGGGATTTTGGCGGATCAGCGGACGGGGCTTCAGGGGCAGGTGTCGCAATTTTTCGGGAGGTTGACGAGGTCGAGTCCGTTGCCGAGTTTGTTGATCAGGCGTTGCAAGTGTGAGGCGGTGGCGATTTCGCTGAAGACGGTGAGTCCAGGGAGGTGGGTTGGGAAGTATCATGAGGTGGGTGAGGCGGGAGATACGGCAGCGTGTATGGATGCGATCGAGCGGGCGATGAGGGAGAGTCCGGTGGATGTGTTTTGGTTTCACGACAGGTGGAAGACGTATGTTTGGCCGGAATATACGATCAGGGATTGGTTGGGGGATGATAATGTGAGGAGTGAGCGGCAAGGGCATCGGGCGTTGGTTTGGTTGGTGGGATGTGAGGAGGGTTGGAGGGTGCCTGAGGGGTGGCAGCATGGGGATGTGAGGTATGAGTATGTGGTGGAGGAGGGTGTGGTTTTGCCGGAGTGGGTGCCGGGGGATGCGGTGGTGCATCGGGTGAGTGGAGATGGTGGGGTATCGCGGATCAGGGGTGAGATCGCGCGGATTGATGGGGCGGATATTTTTCCGGTGGATTATATTTTGACGGGGAGTGGGGAAAAAAGTTTGCGTAAGGCGAGCAAGCGGGAGGGGATGCAACTGGTGTCTTTGGCAGTATGAAAGTGATACAGGTTTTACCGGAGATGAATGCGGGTGGGGTGGAGCGGGGGACGTTGGAGCTTGCGGGGTATTTGGTGGCGCAGGGGCATGAGGCGGTGGTGGTGTCGAATGGGGGGAGGATGGTGGGGGCATTGGAGGGTGTGGGTGCGCGGCATGTTGCGATGGCGGTGCATAAGAAGAGTTTGGGTTCGTTGTTTCAGGTGGGGAGGATGAGGAGGTTGTTAGAGGAGGAGAGGGCGGATGTGGTTCATATACGGTCGCGGGTGCCGGGGTGGATTGTATATTTGGCGTGGAGAAAGATGGATGTGAGGACGAGGCCGCGATTGGTTTCTACGGTTCATGGGTTTTACTCGGTGAGTTTTTACTCGGCGGTGATGACGAGGGGGGAGCGGGTGATTGCGGTTTCGGAGAGTATTCGGGAGTATATCGGGAAGAATTATCCGAAGGTGGATGGTGGGAGGGTGAGGGTGATTCATCGAGGGATTGAGCCGGAGAGGTATGCGTATGGGTATGAGCCGGGTGGGGAGTGGTTGGCGAAGTGGAAGGCGGAGCGTCCGGATCTAACAGGTAAGGAGATTTTGTTGTTGCCGGGGAGGATCACGAGGCTGAAGGGGCATGAGGATTTTTTGCGGCTGATTGTTTCTTTGAAAGAGAAGGGGAGGCGGGTTCATGGGTGGATTGTGGGAGATACACATGCGAAGAAGCGTGGGTATTTGGAGGAGTTGAGGGTGAAGGTGGAGGAGCTGGGGATTGGGGAGGATGTGGAGTTTTTGGGGCACCGTAGTGATTTAAGGGAGGTGATGGCGATGAGTGATGTGGTGTGTGCGCTTTCGCAGCAGCCGGAGTCGTTCGGGAGGACGGTTTTGGAGGCTTTGGCGATTGGGAAGCCGGTGGTGGGGTATGATTGTGGGGGCGTGGGTGAGTTGCTGGCGGCGCTTTTTCCGGAGGGGAGGGTGGCTGTGGGGGATGCGGATGGGCTGGTGGAGAGGACGAGGGAGGTGTTGGAGAAGAAGCATCGGCCACGTGGGACGGGCGGGCGGTTTACGCTGGAGGAGATGTGCAGGAGGACGGTTGAGGTTTATGAGGAGTTGTTGGCATCAGAACGCGGGCTGTAGAGGAGTGCGGGAAGCGAAGTAACTTAAGAGATGATTTGCTATTTTTTGGCTGGATATGGGAGCTGCTAGTGTGGAGGAACGGGGACTACAAGTCCCCGCGACGGACTGGGACTGCAAGTCCCAGCCACTAGCTCCATGGTCTAACGAATCAAGTGATGCGGGTGACAAAAAGTTTAGACTACCCATGAGGGGCGGAACGTGTGATTTTTTTTGGAGGTTCATGAATCAAATAGCAATTGTCGGATTAGGATATGTGGGGCTGCCGCTCGCGCTACAGTTTGCGAGGTCGGGGGTGAAGGTGTTGGGTCTTGATATTGATCCGAGGAAGACCGAGGCAATTCATGAAGGGCGGAGTTACATCAAGCATGTTTCCGGGGAGGAGATTGCGGGGCAATGTGGGGCTGGGCTGCTGGAGGCTTCGACGGATTTTTCGCGGGTGGCGGAGGTGGAGGCGGTGATTTTGTGTGTGCCAACGCCGTTGAATCATTTCCGTGAGCCGGACTTGAGTTATGTGTTGGATACGGGGAGGGCGATTGCGCCGTTTCTTGGGAGGGGATGTTTGGTTGTTTTGGAGTCAACGACGTATCCGGGAACGACGGATGGGGAGTTGAGGGCGGTTTTGGAGGAGGGATCCGGGATGAAGGCGGGTGAGGATTTTCATCTGGCGTTTTCGCCGGAGCGTGAGGATCCGGGTAATCCGGATAGCAAGGTTGCGACGATTCCGAAGGTGGTGGGAGGTTTGACGCCTGTGTGTCTTGAGAAGTCGGTGGAGTTGTATGGGAAGGCGATTGCGAAGCTGGTTCCGGTTTCGTCGTGTCGGGTGGCGGAGGCGACAAAGTTGTTAGAAAATATTTTCCGTTCGGTGAACATCGCTTTGGTGAATGAGCTGAAGGTGGTTTATGGGGCGATGGGGATTGATATTTGGGAGGTGATTGCGGCCGCGAAGACCAAGCCATTTGGGTATATGCCGTTTTATCCGGGGCCGGGATTGGGGGGGC
>JBGSRM010000034.1:0-17188 GCA_041737575.1 Akkermansiaceae bacterium | reverse complement strand
TCGGGGCTGGTGGCGTGTTCTGTTAGAAGGTTGAGGGCTGTGGTGAGGTGGTTGCGTGCGAGGGCTAGGGAGGCTTGGTGGCGGGCGTTGATGGCGATGGCGTGCTCGCCGAAATCGGCTTCGGAGAAGTGGAGGGCGGAGCGGATTTTGGTGGAGAGTTGTTCGAAGCCGGAGGCGGTGGTGCAGGAGATGCGGATGGCGTCCGTGTTTTTCCAAGATGGATGTTCCGGGAGGTCGGATTTGTTGAGGACGAGGAGGTGGATGGCTTGGTTGGAGGGGTAGATGGCGCGTTCGGGGAGGGGTTTTGAGGCATCGGCGACTTCGAGGAGGAGGTCGGCGTTTTGGATTTGATGGACGGTGCGTTGGATGCCTTGGGATTCGATGGAATCGGTGGCGGAGCGGATGCCGGCGGTATCGACGAGGCGGATGGGGATGCCTTGGAGGTTGATGGTTTCCTCGATGGTATCGCGTGTGGTTCCGGCGGTGTCCGAGACGATGGCGCGGTCGAAGCCGAGGAGGTGGTTTAGGAGAGAGGATTTGCCGACGTTGGGCTCGCCGAAGATGACGGTGCGGACGCCTTCGCGGAGGACGCGGCCTTGATCGGCGGTGGCGAGGAGCGAGTCGATGGTGAGGATGATGGATGAGATGCGGGAGCGGAGCTGTTGGGTTGTATGGGGATCGATATCTTCGTCCGGGAAGTCGATCCAAGCTTCGAGGTGAGCGAGGATGTTGAGGAGTTCGTCGCGTGCGGCGGTGGTTTGTTTTCCGAGTTTGCCTTCGAGTTGGGAGTGGGCGGCGCGGAGGGCGAGGCGGGTTTGTGCGGAGATGAGATCCATGATGCCCTCGGCCTGGGTGAGGTCGAGTTTTCCATTGAGGAAGGCGCGTTGTGAGAATTCGCCGGGGGTGGCGTGAGAGGCGCCGCATTCGAGGAAGCGAGAGAGTACTTCGCGGGTGACGAGGGTTCCGCCGTGGCCGGAGAATTCGACGGTGTCTTCGCCGGTGAAGGAGTTGGGGGCGAGGAAGATGGTCATGAGGCCGTCATCGATGATGAAGCCGGAGGCGTCGCGGATTTTGCAGCGGCGAGAGAGGCGCGGCATGGCTGAGGAGGCGATGCCATTCGAGGCGGTATCCGCGATGTTGATGGCGTCTGGTCCGGAGATGCGGATGACGGAGATGGCGCCGGTGCCGGTGGGGGAGGCGATGGCGGCGATGGTGGAGCTGGATTTTGGAACCATGATGGGATTCCTGGATGTTATTTCCCGGAAGTGGTGATGTTCGATTCGGAACCGCCTAGTCCGAGGAACTCCCAACAGATAAATTTCTTAAGGCTGAGTTCCGGGCGAGCGGAGGGTGACGAGGGTGCTGACCATTCGAGTTCGACGGTGGCGTAGCGGCGGATGGGTTCGGTTGCTTTTGGTCCGCGCCAGTTGATGGCGGATAGGATGCGGCCGTGTTCGGAATCGATTTTCACATTGATGAGTGCGTAGTCTTCGATGTTGGCAGGGTCTCTTACGCGATAGGTGCGGGTTCCGGAAATGCCTTGTCCTTTTTCAGGGACGTCTTCCATGATGAGAACGCGGAATATTTCGGAGGTACCGGGGTCAGGGAGTTCGATGAAGCTGCGGAGGAGGCGGTATTTGGTTTGGGCGAAGACTTCCCAATCGAGTTTGAGTCCGTCGTCTGTTCTTTTGAAGTATGCGTGAACGCGGAGAGGGGCGGTGGTGAAGTTCTGAGGGTTGGAGATCGTGCTTAGAAGGAGACCGGGTTCTTCCAGGCCGTTTTGGATTTCCAGTGTGGCAAGGGGTCTGAAGAAGTCCTTGAAGGCGATTTGGGGAGGTTGGTCGAAGGAGAGGAGGAAGAGGCCGCGTTTGCGGTCATCGATGGAGTGTTTGTTGAAGGAGTAGGCGAAAGGATGGGTGTCCGAGTCATCGATGGGGACGCCGCCGTAGAAGAGTTCCATTTTGGATGCGGTGGAATCGGCGTTTAGGACGAAGGGGAGTTTTTCTTTAACGGTGCGGGCGGCGAGGTATTTGCTGAGGGTGTCGTAGGCGTCTTTCTGCCAGCCGATGCGGATGTAGCTTGCTTCTTGAAGTGCTTTATCTTCGATGGGTGGGACGGGGATGTTGGCGGTGTTGTCTTTTTTATTGTGGTTTTTGATATAGAAGGAAGCGGCTACGGCGGCGATGATGAGGAGGGCGAGGCTTAGGAAGGCAGGCAGTAGGTTGACACTGCGTGGGTGGGTGGGGATGGAGGCAGGCTCGGGCTCGGGCTCGGGTTCGGATTTGGAGGGCTCATGTTTGGGGAGGAGGGTTTCGTCCCTGCGAGGAGGGATTGAGGTGGGGGTGGGTTGATTTTGAGGTTGGGGTTGGGGTTGGGGTTGGGGCTGGGGTTGAGGCTGGGGTTGAGGCTGGGGCTGGGGCTGAGGCTGGGGCTGGGGTTGGGGTTGAGTCTGTGGCTGGGGCTGGTATAAAGGACTTTGGTATGGTTGGGGTTCCGGCGCGATGTTTGGGATGGGGGCGAAGGTGGGGGATGGGGGGGTGAGGTTTGGAGGAGGTGGCGAGGTAATCATCGCCTGGCAATAGGGGCAGGGAGCGGTGGTGGGGGGCAGATGGAAGGGGATGAGGATGCGACCGTTGCAGCCGGGGCAGATGAATGCGCGTTTATCGGAGGATGGCGGGAGGTCTGACATAATCGGTTGCGAACGTAGAAACTTTAGATAACTGAAATTACAATGTCAATGGAAGTGCCGTGTGTGTCTTACTTCTTGCGCTTTGGTGAGAGGTGTCTAGGCTTCGCGCCCCACGAAGAGCGATGAAATTGGTTCAAATTTACGATACGACTTTGAGAGATGGTACGCAGGGGGAGGGCTTTCAGCTTTCCGGTCTGGACAAGTTGAGGATTGCTAGGCGGTTGGATGAGTTTGGAGTGGATTACATCGAGGGCGGGTGGCCGGGGTCGAATCCGAAGGATGTGGAGTTTTTCCGTGAGGCGAAGAAGTTGGAATTGAGACATGCGAAGTTGGCGGCGTTTGGATCGACGCGGAGGGCGAATGTGAAGGTTGAGGAGGATGAGCAGGTGAGGTTGTTGTTAGAGGCGGAGACGCCGGTGGTGACGATTTTCGGGAAGAGCTGGGAGCTGCAGGTGACCGAGATTTTGCGGACGAGTGTGGAGGAGAATCAGGCGATGATACGGGATACTGTCAGGCATCTGGTGAAGCACGGGCGTGAGGTGATCTATGATGCGGAGCATTTTTTTGATGGGTATAAGGATTCGGCGGAACATGCGTTGGCGACTTTGAAGGCGGCGGCGGATGGTGGGGCGGCGTGTTTGGTTTTGTGTGATACGAACGGGGGGACTTTGCCGAAGGAGGTGGCTGAGATTTGCGAGGTTGTGCGTGAGTTTTTGCCGGGTGTGGCGATTGGGATTCACACGCATAATGATTGTGAGTTGGCGGTTGCGAATGCGATCGCGGCGGTGGATGCGGGTGCGGTGCATGTGCAGGGGACGATCAACGGGTATGGGGAGCGGACAGGGAATTGTAATTTGACATCGGTGATGCCGATCTTGCAGTTGAAGATGGGTGTGGATGTGGTGCCTAGGCTGGAGGGGATGAACCATCTCACGTTTTTCATGGATGATGTTTCCAACAATCCGCATTTTGCGAGGGCGCCGTTTGTGGGGCGGACGGCGTTTGCTCACAAGGGTGGGATGCATGTGAATGCGGTGCAGAAGTTGGCGCGGAGTTACGAGCATATCGAGCCGTGGAGGGTGGGGAATGAGCAGGCGATTCTGGTATCGGAGCTGAGCGGGCAAACCAATATTTTACTGAAGGCGGAGCAGATCGGCATGCCATTGGAGAAGGGTGCGCCGGAGGCGGCGGCTGTGTTGGGCAAGGTGAAGGTGTTGGAGCACGAGGGGTATTCGTTCGAGTCTGCGGGAGGTTCGCTGGAGTTGCTGATCCGGCGTGAGATGGGGAGGTATAAGAAATTTTTTCAAGCGAATGAGTATCATGTGAGTTTCCGGCAGTATCGGGATGGTCATGCGCCGGTGTGTGAGGCGACGGTGAAGTTGACGGTGGATGGCAAGAAGGAGCTTACGGTGGCGGAGGGGAATGGTGTAGTGAATGCGTTGGATCTGGCCTTGAGGAAGGCGCTTTTACCGTATTATCCGGAGGTGGCGGAGGTGGCGCTGGTGGATTACAAGGTGAGGATTTTGGACAGCCAAGAGACTACGGCAGCGAAGACGCGGGTGTTGATTGTTTCCGCGCATGGGGATGATACATGGGGGACGGTTGGGGTTTCCGGGAGTATTATTGAAGCTAGTTGGATTGCGTTGGTGGATGGGATTGATCTTTATTTGCAGAGGCGGACGGGGGGGATTTAGAATTCAGAAACCTGAGACCTGAGACCTGAGACCAGAGACCAGAGACCAGAGGGGGAGAAGGGGATCGTGTTTCCGAGTTTGTTTTGGTGGGAATGGGTTCCGGCAAGGATCGGGGAACTTTGTTAGATAAAATTTGACAAAGCCGCGCTATTGGATGTTTTTTCGTCGTTTAAATCCTCTAATTCGTCCGCTTGTTTGGCTGATCACTTTTTTTCAGGTGTAAAAGCTCTGGCTGGATGAGGAAGGAGCGGATTTAACGAACCTTATTTATAATATAGCCAAGAATAAAAATGAAGTGCCCAACATGTATTGATGAGAGCCTTGTGATGACTGATCGCCAAGGTGTGGAGATTGACTATTGTCCCAAATGCCGTGGGGTTTGGTTGGATCGCGGAGAATTAGACAAAATCATTGAGAGGAGTGCGGTTGTGTCGCAGGCGCCGCCTCGGTTTGAGTCTCAAGCACCGCCTCGCTTTGAGCCAGAGACGAGGGGTGACTATCGAGAGCCCTCCAAGTATTCCGGTAGTCAAGAGCCGTATAAGAAGAAGAAAGGCGGCTTTTTAGGAGATATTTTTGATTTCTGATGAGTTCGTGCTGATTTTTTGAATTACGAAAAATCAGGAAGTATAGGAGAGAAAGGTGTGTGTTGGAGCGTTGGATTTTTGATCTGCCGCTCCTCTGGTGGTGTCTCGGAGGAAGGGGTTGTTGGGAAGAAAGGGACTGGAAGTCCCTTCTCCGTGGTGGTTATTTGGAGATGCGTTTTGGGTTGAAGTAGAGTGGGTCGGTTTGGAAGTTGAGATCTTTGGCTTTTTGAATGAAGTCGTTGAAGTCTTCTTTTTGGTCGTTGGGATTTTTGGATAGGAGCCAGAGGTATTTGCGGTTGGGGGAGCCGACGAGTGCGCGGGTGTATTGGGGGTTGAGGTCGAGGATCCAGTAGTCGCCTGCGAAGAGATTTGCGGGGAAGGGGTTGAAGCGGACTTTGAGTTGGCCGGGCTCCTGAGGGTTGCTGAATTTAGCGGTGCCTTCGATGCTGGTGGATTTGCCGTTTTGTTTCAGGCCTTCGTTGACGACTTTTAGGGTGCCGTCGGTGTTGACTGAGTAGGTTGCTTTTGCGGCGACGAGATCTTTTTCAAACGGGTTGGGCAAGCGGGCAATTTCGTGCCATTCGCCGGCGTAGCGTGTGGGGTCGATTTTTTGGATGGTGGGAGGAAGGTTTTTCTGGGTTGAGCAGGCGGTGAAGAATAGGGGGAAGAGGGAGGATAGGAGGAGGGATTTGGTTTTCATGGGAAGGAGAGGTTTGGATGCAATACTATGAGATGTAGGTCGCTACATATAGATAGTAAGGTGGGCGGGTGGGAACGCAACTGCTCATCTGGTTGTGTTGGGAAGGGGCGATCAAGCTATTGAGATTACTGTCCAAATTTCCGAAGATTTAACCGCGAATGTACGCGAATGAACGCGAATCCATGCATGTGGATTTAAAAGTTTTTTCGTATGTCTGGATTGTCGGGGCAAGATTCCCCGACAACGGCCTGGGGCTGGAATCCCCAGCCACTACCCTATGTGTGGTTGTTAAGAACCGAGGGGCGGGGAGTTGAGCGCCGAGATAGTTTTTTCAAATGGCTCCGGCGGTAGGGATCGAACCTACGACCTAGTGATTAACAGTCACCCGCTCTGCCGCTGAGCTACACCGGATTTGAAGTAAGAGTCGCGAGGCGCGACGTGGGCGGAAAGATGGGATTCGATAGCGGCTTGATGCAAGGGAAAAATGGTATATCGGCGAAATTTAGGAGTTTTATCAGAGACTCAGCCTCCGGCGGCGAGGGTTATGATTTCGATTTGGTCGTTGGGGTGGATGGTGGTTTGGGAGAAGTTGCGGGGGAGGATGGGTTGTTGGTTGAGTTCGACGATGACGGGTTTTCCGGCCAGGCCGAGGGAGGATAGGAGGTCGGTTAGGGGGGTGGGAGAGGTGAGGGGGTGGGGTTGGCCGTTGAGGGTGATTTGCATAGATGGATGGAGGTTCGAGCGGAAAAGACGAGGGACGGATGTTTATGGAATATTAACCACGGATTGCACAGAATGCACAGAGGGAAGAAATTATGAGTGAAGGATGAGGTGTTGGGTTAATCTGTTTCTATTTTGTGATCAACGCCATTGGGCGAGTTGGTCGGGGAAGAGGCATTTTTCGCAGTCGGAGAAGTCTTCGAGGCAGAAGTCGTGGTAGAGTTGGAGGAGGGCTTGTTGGTGGGGGATGCGGCGTTGGTATTTGGCGGCGGCTTCTGAGGAGCCGAAGAGGCGGATGCCGCAGCGTTTCAGTTTTTGGTTGATGGCGGAGTGGCGGAGTTTGTGGTAGTCGCGGTAGGTGAAGCGTTCTTCGTGAAGGGCGAGGGGGATGAGGTGGTTGGCGGAGAGTTCGAGGGCGAGGTTTTTTCCGAAGACAGTGATGGGAGTGTTGCTGCGGGAGGAGGTGAGGGTGTGGTGGAAGGACCAGAAGTCGTGGCGGAGGCTGTGGAGGAAGTCGGTTAGTTTTTTTTGGGAGAAGGGTTTTTCGAGGGCGATGGTTCGGAATGTGTGCCAATTTTTGATGAGGGAGGAAAGGCCACCGACGCGGCGGTGCGGGTGGTTGGCGGGGCGTTGGCCGTGGGTTTTCCAGGTTGGGTTTCGGGATTCAGGCGGTTCGTAGTTGGGGCGGATTTTCCACCATGTTTCCCAGAGGTTGAGGAGGTATTGTTGGGTTTCGGTAGGTGCTTGGGTGTGGAGGTTGGGGTGGAGGAAGCCAGCGGTGCCGAGGAGGATGGCTTCGGTGTGTTCGATGTTGTTGCGGAGCTGCTGGATGGGGCAGCGTTGGGCGAGGAGTTTCATGGGGAGGGAGTTGCCGCCGTAGCCGAGGGTTTCCGCGGTTGCCTGGAAGAGGGCGGAATCGAAGCCGTGTGCTTCGGAGGCGCGGATGAAGCGAGTTGCTTTGTGGGCGGCGCGGCGGAGGGCGGCTTCGCGGAGGAGGCGTTCGAGGGAAAGGGGTGGGATTTTGCGGAGGGGTTGGACGCAGCGTCCGGCGTTGGCGTTGGCGGTTTGGCGGGCGGGGAGGGAGAGGGCGTCGCTGAGTTGGGTAGGAGAGATGAGGAGTTCCGGGACTTGGCGGTGGGTGGAGGTGCGGATGAAGGTTTCGCGGATGTTTGTTTCAAAGGAGACGTGGAGGATGGTGTTGGAGAAGGCGGGGTTTATCGAGTGGCCGTGGTTTTCCCAATCGGAGGAGCGGGAGTCGATTTCGATGTCGCCGGTGAAGTGGGAGCCGTCGATTTCGATGGCGGTGTGTGTGAAGTCGGGGCCGGGGCCGTGGTTCCATTCGCCGAATTGGGAGATGGTGAGGGAGCGTCCGTCTTTGAGTTTGAAATTGCGTCCGAAGGCACCGGAGAACCAGAGGGCTTGGAGTTCGAGTTCGGGGGGGAGTTTGGGTGCGGCGACTTCCTCGAAGCCGAGGGGAGGGTGCCAAACGCTTTCGAGGAGGAAGCTGTAGTTCATCGGGATGAGTAGGCTGGGTTGAGGGGATTAGCGTGATCTTGAGAGGGCGTCGCGGTGGAGTCTTTGGCGTATTTTGTCTTCTTCGTTAGAATAGTATTTTTCGGCTTTGTTGAGCCAGGATTTGGCGTTTGAGGTGTCTTTTGATTCGATGAAGTCGAGGGCTAGGGCTTCTGCGAGGTTTCCTGATGAGAGTTTATCGGCGGCGGCGGTGAGTTTTTCGCGGCGGAGTTTTGGGTCGTCAGGCCACTCGCGGTGGGCGGCGCGGATGGCGCGGAAGTCGCGGTCTTGATCGCGTTGGGTGCCGGAGCCGTCGAAGTGGAGGAAGGGGCGGTAGAGGGGATCGCCGAGGACGACGGCTTGCCATGAGCAGACGGGGATTGCGGCCCATGAGGCTTCGGCGAGGGTCCAACCTTTGAGGAGGCGGTCGTGGAAGATGTCGAGGTGGTGGGAGAGGTGGAGGTAGGGTTCGTAAACGTTTCCGAGGGTGGCGGTGGCGCCACGGGTAAGGAGGGGGGCGCACCAATTTTTGTGTGGGTCTGTCAGTTGTTCGGCGCTGAAGGAGTGGATGTGGACGGCGATGGCTCCGGGGCGGAACCGGAAGTTGGAGTTTAGGAAGGGGCCGCTTATGTTACGATCATACCAGCCGAAGTAGAGGGCGGTTTCGGTTAACGGGAAATTTTTGGGGAGGGTTGCTTTCGAGAGGTCGGTGATGGTCGGGATGCCGGTTTTTTGATTGAGTTGGGAGATGGATTCGAGCCATTTGTCGCCTTGGGGGAATTTGTCTGCGATGTCGATGTAGGCGCGTCCCCAGAGGCCGTGTTTCTCGGTTTCGATGGCGTCGCGGATCATGGTTTTACAGGTTGCGTAGGACGGGGCATCGATGCGGGTGACAAGGACGAGGTGGGGTATGTTGGATTTTGAGAGGGGAAGGTTGCTGGTGTGGAAGAAGTTTTTGAGGATGCCTTTGGTGGGAAGGGTTTGGATGCCGAAGAGCGCCAGTTCTGAATCGACGGATGCCTCGTCTCTGGGGGAGATGGGATCTTTGGGATCGGTTTTTTGGGATTTGTTATCCGCTGAGATACGGAGGGGGACACCGCGCATGAGGACGATGGCTCGGATTTTGTTTTTGGTGGGGAGGAGGATGTTTTCCTTGTTGCGGGCGCGTTGCCACCATCCGTTGTTGTCAAATTGGTCGCGGAGGGGGCGGAGGATTTTGTTATCGAAATCGGCGCGTGAGATGTCGCGTTTGTTGGGGAGGTCGAGACCGATGGATTGGTCTTTGGGGATGTTGCGTTGTGTCTGGTAGAAGTCGGCGAGTTTTTTTGATTCTTCGTCGGAGCTGTTGTAGACGATGAGGATTTCGTCTTTGGAGAGGTGTTGGGCGTGAGTTGGGATGAAGGAGAGCAGTGCGAAAACGATGCAAAGTAAGAGCTTCGAGATGTTTCCTGCTGGGGTCATTGGGGTGAGGATGAACGGGTTGGGGAAGGATGCAATCTTTTGAGGGGGATAAGTGGTTAGAAGAGGGGGATTTTCAAGCCATCGTAGGCGGGGGAGATGGTTTTTGGGAGTTGGTTGGCGAGGGTTGCGTGGTCGAGTTCGTGGCTGATGTGGGTTAGGAGGGTTTGTTTTGCTTTGAGTGTTGTGGCGATGGCGAGTGTTTCGGGGAGGGAGAGGTGGGTGGAGTGGGGTGTGTCCCGGAGGGAGTCGATGATGAGGATGTCGAGGTTTTGGAGGAGATCTAGGGTGGAAGCAGGGATGGATTTTACGTCGGGGAGGTAGGCGAAGGAGAAGCCGGATGGGGTTTCGATGCGGAAGCCGATGGTTTCGACGGATGCGTGGATGACGGGGAGTGGGCGGATAATAAGATCTGCGATGGAGAAGTCGACGGTGATGATGCGGGGTTCCGGTTTTACGTAACCGCTGTGTGTGTTGGTGTCGTGAAAGGCCCAGCCGAACATGTTTTTCAGGACATCGAGGCAGGGTGCTGTGGCGTAGAGGGGGAGGGGGTTGGGTTTTCCCCAACAGAAGGCGCGGAGTTCATCGAAGCCGACGACGTGGTCGAGGTGGGAGTGGGTGTATAGGACGGCGTCGATTGCGGAGATGTTTTCGCGAAGGGCTTGCTCGCGGAGGTCGGGGCCGGAATCGATGAGGATGCTTGTTTCGGGGGTTTGGATGAGAAGGGAGGCGCGGGTGCGGTTGTTGTGTGGGTCTGTAGATTTGCAGACATCGCAGTGGCAGCCTATAACAGGAACACCGACAGAAGTGCCGGTGCCCAGGAGGGTAATTGCGCCGATAGCGGACACGATGATTTGTGGCTGGTGGAATTAGCCGCAGCAACCACCGCCGCCGCCGTTGCCACCGCAGCAACCGCCGCTGTTGTGTTGGGCTTCGGCGATGTCGTCTTCTGTGGGGACGTGGCCGAGCTCGAGTGTCAGGCTGACGTATTGTTTGATTTGTTTTTGGATGTCTTCGAGTTTGCGCTGGGCATCCATGAAAGCGGTTGCGGTTTTGTTCTCGAAGAGGGAATCGCGTGCGGCCTCGAAGGCTTTGATTTCGGCTGCGCCGAGTTCAATGCCTGCATGTTGTTTGTGATGGAGTTCCTCGCCTTTTTCGTGGACGGAGCGGTATTGGAGTTTCGCGGAGTCATCGGAAAGGAAGCGTTCGACATCGGCTTGGAGTTTGATGAATTCCTTGTCGTTTGCGATGGCTTCGCAGAGTTCGATGGTTTTGGCGAGTATGGTGGTTTCTTGGAGTAGTGCGCTCATGGGGGAAATAGGTAAGCGGGAAGGGGGCTGGGTGCAATGGTGATTTTCGGGAAATGTGGGGGGATTTCAGTGGGAAACAAGCATTCGCAGCAGATTAGCAGGGAGGTGGTGAGGTGCTTCTTCTTGTTGCGTGCATTTCGCTATCTCAGCATGAACGGCCATATAGGCAGGCCAGCCTCGCGTCTTTTTTTGATGACATACTGTTTTTCTCGCTTAGGGTTTTCAGACGAATGATCGTAGGCCTCAAAAGAGGCTCGCCATGCGCGTTGCCAGTCATAGCCTGGAGATGTATTATATTTTTCTGCGTGAATATCTTCCAAAGTTCTTTTTGTGAATCTTTGCCAGTTGGCATCAGAATCCTTAAATTTTCCTTCTGCTGTAACCTCAGGGCCACCGACTGCTCCCGGATTATCTGCGTATATACCAGTTAACAAAACGATGTCACAACTCGACAGCAGCAAGCCACAGCTAGCGAGTAGCCATTTTTTTGTATTTTTCATATTTAAATGGTTCAAAGAGATAGCTCGGAGGTTGGTTGTGAGTTTGTTGGGGAGGTTCATGAATATAGCTTATTCGATGAAACTTGGTCACCTTCTCAATTCGGGCAAACCAGCTTCGCGTCGTTTATCGATTACCATACTCACCCATTTTTCCCCATCTGAATTTTCACGCATACAGCTTATGCTCCATATCCAATAGTCATTCCAACTGCGATGCGATGTGTAGTGAGGGCGCCCCTGCCTTTCTGCTTCCACGTTTCTTGTTATTGTTTGGATAATGAAATGATTTTCATGTCTTTCAGATTCACTTATTCCGCATGAAATCATGAAAACAAAAGCACACAAACTTGCCGTCCAAAATATTTTACCTGCCATAAGCTTTTTCAAATGATGGATGGGGTGCCTGTTTTAAGGCTGCGCTGGATCGTAGCGGAAGCGGATGAAGCCCATGTTTTTTCCGGTGATGGGGATGCGGGCTTCGACGGTTTGGATGCCGTCGATGGTGGAGAGGATGCGTTCTTCGAGGTCGGGGGAGTCCCAGTTTGAGAGGCTGTTGCCTGCTTGGCAGGTTAGGGATGCGCCGTCGGCGGCGCCGACGTTGCGGGTGTAAACGCAGCGCAGGTAGCCGTTCTCGATGGTGATGGGGGTGGCACCGGTGGAGTTTTTGTCCATGGGGTGGGAGCCGTGGAGGTATTCTTTCCAAGTGGGGACGCCGTCATTGTCGGGATCGAGATGGTCGGCGGAGATGGTGGTGTCTGCTAGTTGCTGTGGCGTGAAGCTGGAGTTTTTCCATGTTGCCATTGGGAGGACGAAGTGGGCGGTGGCGGTTTTTGGGGAATCCATGGGTATCGATGCGGCGGGAGTATCTGCCTCGGAGGCACCGGACCAATGAGAGAATTCCCAGCCTGGAGAGGGTGTGGCTGTGATTTCTGCGATATCGCCCACGGGATAGCTGCCCATGTCGGAAAGGCCGGTGACTTCTCCCACGCCGTTTACGAAGACCTGAAGGGTGGCCCGGTTGGAGAAGTTTGCCTGGATGGATTTGTCGCCGTCCATGAGGATGGTGATTTGGTTGTTGGGGCTGAAGGCGTCGCCGCCCCAGCCGGTGAAGGTCGCGCCTTTGCCTGCGTTTGCAGTGAGGGATACTTGTGCCTTGTGCGGGTAGCGAGCGGCTGCGAAGTCCCGGTTGACCGCGCCATTGCCGTTGGTGGCGACGCTGAATTCCCACTCGGGGATATTGATCGCGGCGGTGTCGCTGATGACGGTGTTGTTGGGGGTGTTCTTTTCCCTGAGGCCATCGAGGTTCACAAGGGAGAGGATGAGATGGTTGTTACCGGTTGGGATTTCGTTTGGCAGGACGAATTCCAGTTCGATGCTTTTTTGAGTTCCGGACGTAGGCATGGTCTGATCGATCTCAAAGGTGCCGATGGAGATGTCCTTGCCGTCTCCAAAAAAGCGAGTGCGGGAAAGCCAAGCTTTCACGGCCCACCTGCCGCCAGGAGGGATGGATATACCGTGGTTGGTGATGGATATGGTAGGTCGGATGGTATCGCCGACACCTATTGTGACGGGCTGTAAAGAAGGTAGTTTCACCGCAAGATCATAGGCATGAATTTCGGCGATCAAACCGCCGGTGAATACAAAAAGCCGGTCATCCAGATTGTGTGCGTTGGTGATGTTGTTGAAGGGGGCAGGCATTTTGATCCAATTCAGACCGTCTGGGCCTGACTTCCAGGCGACCACTGGGTAATAAGATACTGTTGAGCCAATGAATGCGACGAAGCCATCGGGTGTGTGGTAAACGTCATAATCGTGGTTTCCGGCGCCCGCTGTCAGATCTGATTTGGTCCATGATGTGCCGTCAGTTGAGACAAACGCCTCTTCTCCACGTTCCCATACGAGTAATTTTCCGTGTGCGAGGAGAGTTCTAACATCCGAGTTCGAGTTGTAGAAGCCGATGGTTCCGTGTTTGGTGAAGACGTTACCTGCGGTGAGGTTGAAACAGGTGTATGCGGCGTTAAAAGCGGTGCTATCACTTCCTACGATGACCCATTTGGAGTTGTACCAAGTTATGGAAGCACCTTTCCGAAGGGACGATGCCTCAAAGACTGCTTGCCATGATAAACCATTATCCAGTGAGCGAAAAAGCGAGCCATCTTTCGCGAGTATCATCCACTGAGAGCCATTCCATGCAATGTCCGCCCAGGCTTTGTTCGGAAGGCTTGGGATGTGGATGTAGTTTATTCCATCTGTGGAATGGAAAACAAAATTCTGGTAGGTGGTGGCGGCAATTACCGCTGTTTCATTTGCTGCGATGCGGGCGAGACTGATGCTGTTGATGGGAGAGCCGTAAAGCTTGGGAGATGACCAGCTCAGGCCATCATCTTCGCTCACAGCAAAGACACTGCCGCCTGCGATGAGGACACCGCCAAGTTCCACGATTTCCTGACCAACACGCCCGTCGAAAGAGGTGAGGGTTGTGCCAGGAAGATGGGGTGTCCATGTATGTGTGTCTGGCGAAACCCATGTAGCTCCTTTGTTATCGATGACGATATGGACATTCTCATTGCCCATGATTTTAGTTATGGAGTTCGTAGAGAAGGGTGTTTCGAGAATTGTCCACTGGATGCCATCGGCACTGCGGACAAAGTGTTCTCCGCTGGTGGCCAGGAAAGTGCCGCGAGAGAAGTTGATGGGGGAGGGGCGGATGGGATGAGACACAGGGAGCCAACTAGAGCCGTCTTTGGAAGCGTATCGGATAGCGAAGCTGTCCGCGAGGAAGAAGGTATCACCTTCAAGGGTGAGTGATGCCCCACTTCCCACATCTGGTGGGGGGATGTCCTGCCAGTCGTAGGAGTTTTCCGAAGTGAGGATTTTACCGTTGTTGGGGAAATGTAAAACGAACTTACCATTGGCGAAAAATCCTCTCAGGGCTTGTGGGCCGCTCGTTGGGAATTCGTTTATCATTTGCCAGTTCGAGCCGGAATCGGTGGAACGTACTACTCCACCTCCGTATCCCCTGTAACCGATGATTGTTCCATTCGAATGTCTGGCTACCCAGTTCAAGAATCCGTCTTCGCTGGTGGTGCCGGTTGTCCAGATGAGTCCATCGGATGAAGTCATGACGCTGCCGGAGGTGGTTCCTTGATTTTGGTAGGCGGCGATAAAAACGCCATTTGTGAATTGGATGGGAGTTCTGACCCAGTAGTTCGTTTGGTTGGGCTGAAACACTGTCCAGTTGATTCCATCGCGAGTTGTAATGACGCCGCCGTTGTCAAACTGCACGACGAGAGAACCATTTCCGGCAGCCATTCCATAGATTGGGTTGGCAAGGCCGGGGATGGAAACACGTTCCCATGCAATGCCATCGAGCGAGCGGTAAAGGCTGCGGGCGGCTGCAACGTAGAAGACCCCGTCGAGAACGGTTGCGTGTTGTGTGGGGACAAAGGTTTTTCCCTCGGGGCTGCGGAGAAGGTTGTCTGGTTCAGGCAAGACGATTTTGAGGCGGATGGAATCCAATTGTTTGAGGCCATGGGAGTCAGTGGCGTAAACTGTGATCGTATGACCATCGATTGAGGTGGTGGTGATGGGGAAGCGGAAGTTTGTTCCGGTGCCGGATGCGATGAGGTTGCCGTCGATGAATGCCTGGAAGGAGGCGGAGCCTTCTTCGGGATCGGAGATCACTCCTTCGACGATGATTTGGGAGTTCAGGAGGTGATTGCTTGTTGGTTGTGGTGAACGAATGTTGACGAGAGGGGCGTTTTTTCCGGGATGGATCGACCCTGTTTCGAGCACGCCACCGTTTGTAGATATGGCGATCAGTTTGCCTTTGGCTGATGCAATTTCGATGATGGGGGAAGGTGTGAATCCTTCGATCCATGTGCTGCCGTTCTGGCTGAAATAAAGGCGCTGATTGTTTCCAAGCAGAACGATGTAATCGCCAAAAGAAACGATACGTTTAGCGAAGACGCTTTGGCCGGTGGCCGGAACTCCGGTTGCGATTTGTTCTGCGGCCCATGTGCTTCCGCCGTTAGAACTCTTTCTCATTTTCAAAGTGGTGAAGCTGCCACTTTGGAAGTAACAATAGATTGCCCCCGCGTGTTTGATAAACATCGCGTTGGATCCGGTGATTCCGGTGGATGTCCATGTCGTTCCGTTAGTGGAAGTATGTATGAGTTTAGATTGCGAGCCTTGCGTGCTGTAGCTTAACCAGCGGCTATCGATAGAAGTGAACCTGAGGTCACTGCCGATGGAGACAGGATAGGTGATGTTGGCCCATGGATTGGCTGAATTTGCGCGACGGTGAAGTTGGTAAGCGGAGGAATAGGCATCTGGCGAGGAGATCGCGAGGGCGCTCCCGTCAGCGGCTTCGTCGATGTAGATCAGGTTGCTGCCCAGGCCAGGTTCCGTGCCTTCAGCGGGGCGAACATCGAAGGGATTGTAGCCCCAATGAACGGGGGATGCGTTGTAGCTGGTGGAGCGGCCCCAGTATTTTCCATTAGCTTCTCCGACGTAAACGGTTTCGGGAACGTCGAGCGGGTGAGCTGTTTTCCAAGTCACTCCATCGCCAGAGTGGAGGTTGGGCGGGAAGAGACTTCCGTAGCTTGTTTCTGATCTTGCGATAAACAAATCGTTTACGAATTCAAGAGATGCAAGAGTGGATGCCCTTTCTGGTGGAATGGTTATGCCTGAGAGATCAGAAGCTACTTTCAGGAGGCCCTTGTCTGTGCCGAAAATCAACTTTTCTCCAAATGTCGCAGCAGCCGTGAAATTTTGTGATGAGGCGGGGACTGTCGTTTTGGTTTTGCGGTCGCTGAGATTCGTGAAATAATAAAATCTTTGGTTAGAACCGGGGCCTACCTGAAAGGCGAAGGCCGTGTTACCCGCTTGCGCAAAAACACTTGTGTTGAGAAGTGCGCTGCTGGGTGCGCTGGAAAGTAGCCAATTCTCAGCGTCAGTTGAGGAATGGATGGTGTATGTGCCGAATAGATAAAACTTACCAAGGACGTAAGCGGCCGATGCAGGAAATACAGCGGAAGTGGATGCGCTTGTGGGGATAAATTTGTGTTCCTGCCATGAGATCGCGTCGTTGGTTTTGAAGTATCGGATGCTGCCATCGAATGAGTTAGAATAAGTGACCACGATCAGGACGTTGCCATCCGTTGCGGGACTTCCAGTTGCGGTTAGATTAATAGTCTGACCGTTGATGTTTTGTGCCTGGATGGGAGTCCAACTGATTCCGTCGGAGGATCGGAGGATGGATTGACCCGTCAGGCCGGTTGCCAGGAATTGGTTTTTGAAGGAGGAGAGTTTGAAATCCGTGGGGTTGGATACTCCTGTTCCTGAGAAGCCGACCGGGTTATGAACTGCCCAGGTATTGCCATCCGGTGATGTAGCGAACTTGAGATTTTTATCCAGATCGTGGCCGAGGCAGACGAAAAGACCTGAATTGATTGCGAGAGATCTGGCAGTGAAGTTTTGAGGGAAAAGGGATTTTTGCCATGTTTCGCCGTTGGTGGAGCGAAGTATCGCATTTCCGGACAGAGCAAAGGCTTCGTTTTGGTGGACTTTGATATCAGAGATGGGGGCGTTGGGTACGCCCGGGCGACGCCATTCCCAGCGTTCCCATGGTGAATCAACTACGGTTAGTGAGAAATCGGTGCTGGCGGAACCGGAAGGGTTTGTGGCGGTGAGGCGGTAGGCTTCTGAGTCTGTGACCTGTGCGGAAGGGAATGAGAGCGAGGTGGTGTCTCCGGGGAAGGGGTTGCCGTTTTTTGTCCACGTGTAGGTGATGGGTGAGGAGCCGTCGAAGTTTGCGGAGAGGGTGACAGGTGAACCGGTTGCGACGGCTTGGTTGCCGGAGGACCAGGTGAGCTTGGGTGCGGTCTGTTTTTCGGAAAGTGTGACGGTGTCGCTGGTTACGAGGTTTTCCGTGTTCCATACCTCGACTTTGTAGTTGCCGAAATCGTCGGTGCGGACGGGGTCGATTACGATGTTTGCAGAGGTTTGGCCGGGGATGGC